>JBBALS010000005.1:0-21681 GCA_040402915.1 Flavobacteriales bacterium | reverse complement strand
ATTTATTCGTATTAATTAAACTCAAGTCTTACGACTACAATTTAGTAGACAAGTCAGCTGAGAAAATTGTTAAGACAGTAAAATCTACTGGAGCTGTTGTAAGTGGACCTATTCCACTTCCTACTAACAAAAAGATTTTTACTGTATTACGATCTCCTCACGTTAACAAAAAAGCACGTGAACAGTTTCAACTTTGTTCATACAAGCGATTGTTAGATATTTACAGTACTACTTCAAAAACTGTTGACGCTCTAATGAAATTAGAACTTCCTAGCGGTGTAGAAGTTGAAATTAAAGTCTAGTGTAATTAATACGAATAAATTTAAATAACACAATAAAAATAAAATGTCAGGTCTAATCGGAAAAAAAATCGGTATGACTAGCATCTACAGTGCCGCTGGTAAGAACATACCATGCACAATTATAGAAGCTGGTCCTTGCGTTGTTACGCAAGTCAAAACCATCGCAATTGATGGTTATAGCGCAGTTCAACTGGCGTTTGACGAGAAAAAAGATAAGCACACAACTGCTGCAATGAAAGGTCACTTTGCCAAAGCTAATTCAACTCCCATGCGTAAGCTTGTTGAGTTTCGTTACTTTGATACAGAGCATGCATTGGGTAGTTCAATCAGTGTTGATTTGTTTGAAGAAGGAGAATTTGTTAGTGTAATTGGAACTTCAAAAGGTAAAGGTTTTCAAGGTGTTGTTAAGCGTCACGGTTTTAGTGGTGTAGGTATGGCAACTCACGGTCAACATAACCGTCTTCGTGCTCCAGGATCATTAGGAGCATCATCATATCCATCACGCGTATTCAAGGGAATGCGTATGGCAGGAAGAACAGGTGGAGCACGAGTTAAAGTGCAAAATCTTATCGTATTGAAAGTTTTACCCGAACAGAATCTTATCGTTGTGCAAGGTGCTATACCAGGTCCAAAAGGTTCTTACGTAATGATTGAGAAGTAACATGGAACTCGCAGTATACAACTCCAACGGTCAAGAGACCGGCCGAAAAATTTCTTTGAGTAAGGACATTTTCGGAATCGAACCTAACGATCACGCAATTTATCTCGATGTTAAACAGATTCTTGCAAATCGCAGACAAGGTACACACAAGTCAAAAGAACGTGCTGAAATAGCTGGTTCTACAAGAAAACTAAAACGCCAAAAGGGTACAGGTGGTGCTCGTGCAGGTAGTATTAAATCACCAGTGTTTGTTGGTGGAGGTAGAATTTTCGGACCACGTCCAAGAGATTATTCTTTCCGCTTAAATAAAAAAGTGAAGCAATTGGCTCGTAAGTCTGCTCTTACATACAAAGCTTTAGAAAATGGGATTGTCTTAGTTGAGCATTTCAGTTTCGAAAAACCATCTACAAAAAATTACAACAGTATTCTTAATAAACTTAAGGTTTCTGATAAGAAAACACTTGTTGTAGTTCCTGAAATGAACGAAAATTTATATCTTTCTTCTCGTAATATTCAGCGAAGTAAGGTAGTATTAGCAAGTGATTTGAATACCTATGATATTCTAAATGCAAGCAGTATCGTTTTATTTGAGAATTCTGTTCAAACAATTGAAAACCTTCTAGCACAAAATTAATTATGAGCATCATCATCAAACCTATCATCACAGAAAAGATGAGCGGACAATCCGAGAAGATGAACCGCTTTGGTTTTGTGGTTCATTCTGAAGCCAACAAAATTGAAATCAAAAATGCCATTGAAAAAATCTATGGCGTATCTGTTGAAAATATCCGCACGATGAAATACATCGGCAAAGTTAAAATGCGTAACACTAAAAGTGGAGTTAACTCTGGTTTAGTTGGGAATTGCAAAAAAGCAATTGTACAATTGAAAGCTGGAGATTCTATCGACTTTTACAGTAACATTTGATAAGAAATGGGACTTAGAAAATTCAATCCAATTACACCAGGTACCCGATTTAAGGTAGCTGACACTTACAGCGATGTAACTACCCGCGAGCCGGAGAAGTCATTGTTGGTTAAGCAAAAGAAATCCGGTGGGCGTAACCACAGTGGAAAAATGACTATGCGCTACATTGGTGGTGGTCACAAACAACGTTACCGTTTGATTGATTTCAAACGTGATAAACACGATGTTCCTGCTGTTGTGAAATCAATCGAATATGATCCAAACAGATCTGCGCGTATTGCATTACTTCAATATGCTGATGGAGAAAAAAGGTATATTATTGCTCCAAACGGAGTAGAAGTAGGACATCCTATCATGTCTGGAACTAAAGCTCCAGTAGAACCGGGAAATGCTTTGTTTCTTAGTGATATTCCTCTTGGATCTATGATTCACCATATCGAATTACGTCCTGGGCAAGGTGCTCAATTTGTAAGAAGTGCAGGTGTTTCAGCTCAGTTAACTGCAAAAGATGGCAAGTACGTTATTGTGAGACTTCCTTCTGGAGAAACTCGAATGATATTAGCTACATGTTTAGCAGTTCTAGGAACGGTATCTAATCCAGATCATAGACTTGTTCGTTCAGGTAAAGCAGGACGTACACGTTGGCAAGGAAGAAGACCACGTAACCGTGGTGTTTCAATGAATCCAGTTGATCACCCGATGGGTGGTGGAGAAGGACGCTCATCAGGAGGTCATCCACGTAGCAGAAATGGAATTCCAGCTAAAGGTTACAAAACTCGTGCACCGAAAAATCACAGCACGAAGTACATCATAGAGCGTCGTAAAAAATAATTATCAACACCTGAGAATCAAAACAAATGAGCCGTTCACTAAAAAAAGGACCCTTTATTGATTTCAAACTGGAGCGTAAAGTATACTCCATGATTGAATCAGGAAAAAAATCTGTAATTAAAACATGGGCAAGACGTTCCATGATTTCACCAGATTTTGTTGGTCAAACAATCGCCGTTCATAATGGCAATAAATTCATCCCGGTTTATGTTACCGAGAACATGGTTGGTCACAAACTTGGAGAATTTGCTCCAACTCGTACTTACCGTGGTCATGCTGGTAATCGTAAGGACAAGGGAAGAAAATAATCATTAACGTTCTTTATCCGAAAAAACCATGGGAGCCAGAAAAAAACTCCGTGCCGATGCAATGAAGGCAGAGAGAAAAACAATTGCATTCGCCAAATTAAATGATTGTCCAACATCACCTCGTAAAATGCGATTAGTCGCAGATTTAGTAAGAGGTGTTGATGTAGATCGTGCATTGGCGATATTAAAATTTACTAACAAAGACGCAGCGTTGCGTCTTGAAAAACTTCTCTTATCTGCAATTGCAAATTGGCAAGCAAAAAATGAAGGTCTTAGAATAGAAGACAGCAATGTTTTCGTTAAAGAGATTAAAGTTGATGCAGCTCGTATGCTTAAGAGACTAAGACCTGCACCACAAGGTAGAGGTTTTAGAATTCGTAAACGTTCGAACCATGTTACTTTGGTTTTGGATTCAAAAGAAGTTACAGCTGCTATTTAAAAAATTAAAGAAAAACAAATTACATGGGACAAAAATGTAATCCAATAGCTCTTCGTTTAGGAATTGTAAGAGGATGGGACTCCAATTGGTATGGAGGTCGTAAATATGCCGATAAACTTCTTGAAGATCATAAAATCCGCAAGTATCTGAGTGCACGCCTTGTAAAAGCGGGTGTATCAAGAATCGTCATTGAACGACATCTTAAAATAGTTACTGTTACAATTAACACTGCTCGTCCAGGTATCATTATAGGTAAGGGAGGACAAGAGGTTGATAAATTGAAAGAGGAACTCAAGAAGTTAACTAAGAAGGACGTTCAAATCAATATTTTTGAAATCAAAAGACCTGAATTAGATGCTCGTTTAGTAGCAGATGGCATTGCTCGTCAGTTAGAAGGAAGAATTTCATTCCGTCGTGCAATGAAAACATCAATTGCTTCTACAATGAGAATGGGTGCCGAAGGTATTAAATGTAAAGTTTCTGGTCGCTTAGGAGGCGCAGAAATGGCTCGAGTTGAGAGTTACAAAGAAGGCAGAACTCCATTACATACATTGCGTGCAGATATTGACTATGCTTTATCAGAAGCCCATACAACATATGGTAGATTAGGTGTCAAAGTTTGGATATGTAAAGGTGAGGTATTTGGTAAAAGAGATTTATCTCCTAATATTGGAATGGCTGCTCAGAAAAACAGTGGCGCTTCATCTTCACCAGACAGAGATCGCGATAGAGATCGTGGTGGGCGCTCTAGGAATAAGAGAAATAAATAATAAAACAAACAAAAAAAGGGAAGTTTTACTTCCCTTTTTTTGTTTGTAAACATATTCTACAAGAAAATAATTTTAGCGTATTTAACTGATTTTCATACAGTTAGGCTTCATAAATTTTTTTTTAACAAAATGGGTTGAAATATTTTACAATACCTTGTTGGAAAATAAAAACAACTTACTATCTTTGCCGTCCCCAAAATAGAAGGCCGAATCATTCAGCTTCGATATTTGGGACTTGTATTTAAAACACGAAATAATAAAATCAGATGTTACAGCCGAAACGTACGAAGTACAGGAAGCAGCATAAAATGAAGATGCATGGTAATGCTACTCGAGGTCATGAGTTAGCATTCGGATCATTCGGAATTAAAGCTATGGAGGGGGTTTGGATGACAGCTCGCCAAATTGAAGCAGCACGTATTGCAGTAACTCGTTACATGAAACGTGAGGGACAAATTTGGATACGTGTTTTTCCTGATAAACCAATTACCAAAAAGCCTGCAGAGGTTCGTATGGGTAAAGGTAAAGGAGCTCCAGAATATTGGGTTGCTGTAGTGAAACCAGGGACAATTATTTTTGAAGCTGAAGGTGTACCAATGGAAATTGCAAAAGAAGCACTTCGATTAGCAGCACAAAAACTACCGGTAACAACGAAATTTATCGTACGCCGCGATTATGTCGAAGCAACTGCATAAAAGATATGAAACAGATAGAAATAATAGATCTTTCAGTTGAAGAATTGAAAGAAAAAATATCGGAAGAAACCCAAGTATTATCCAAATTAGTTTTTGGCCATAATGTTTCAAAAATAGAAAACCCATTGAAGATTAGATCTACTCGTCGCAGTATCGCACGATTAAAAACTGAACTTCACAAGCGCCAATCAACATCAACCGCTAATTAATTAGATGATGGAATCAACAGAAAGAAATCTTCGTAAAGAACGTACCGGTTTGGTAAGAAGTAATAAAATGGATAAAACCATTATTGTTGCAGTTGAGCGAAAAGTAAAGCATCCGAAATACGGAAAATACGTAAAAAAAACGACTACATTTTTTGCGCATGATGACAAAAACGATTGTGGTATTGGCGATACAGTTCGCATAAGCGAAACTCGTCCATTGAGTAAAAACAAGCGTTGGAGAATGGTTGAAATAATCGATCGTGCAAAATAATTGAATTAAGAATAGAATTATTGAAGAATCATGATACAACAGGAATCCCGATTGACAGTAGCAGATAACAGTGGCGCCAAAGAGGTGCTTTGTATTCGTGTACTTGGAGGAACAAAAAAAAGATATGCATCGGTAGGAGACAAAATTGTTGTCACTATTAAACATGCATTACCTTCAGGAAATGCTAAAAAGGGAGCTGTAGCCAAAGCGGTTGTGGTTCGCACTAAAAAAGAAATTCGTCGTGCTGACGGATCTTACATAAGATTTGACGATAATGCAGTTGTATTATTGAATAATAACGATGAGCTAAGAGGCACGCGTATTTTTGGACCAGTAGCTCGTGAATTACGTGAAAAGCAGTTTATGAAAATTGTTTCTCTTGCACCAGAGGTACTCTAATAATATTAAAGAGCAATGAAACTTCACATCAAAAAAGGAGATAAAGTAACTGTATTAGCCGGTGATTCAAAAGGTCAAATGGGTGAAATACGTGAAATTGACACAAAGAAAATGCGCGCAATTGTGATAGGTGTCAACATGATATCAAAACACGCGAAAGCAAGTACAAAGTATCCACAAGGTGGTATAATCAAAATGGAAGGACCTGTTCACATTTCCAACCTAATGTTGATTGAGCCAGGAACTGGTAAACCAACACGCACAGGCCGTAAAGCAGACGCAAATGGTAAAATGGTTCGTTTTTCTAAAAAATCAGGGGAGGTTATCAAGTAATGGAATATACACCCAATCTTAAAACTAAGTACCGCAAGGAAATTAGTGCTACTCTTTTAGGTGAGTTTGGCTATAAAAGTAACATGCAAGTACCTAAATTAGAAAAAATCTGTATCAATCAAGGTATTGGTGCAGCTGTTTCTGATAAAAAATTAATTGATTCTGCAATTTCTGAGATGTCAATAATTTCTGGTCAAAAAGCAGTTGCTACAAAATCTAAGAAAGACATCTCTAACTTCAAATTACGTAAGGGTGTTCCAATTGGAGCACGTGTAACATTACGTGGTGATAGAATGTATGAGTTTCTTGAAAGATTAATTGTAGTTGCACTTCCAAGGATCAGAGATTTTCGCGGAATTAATGATAAAGGATTTGATGGTTATGGTAACTACACTTTGGGAGTTACAGAACAAATCATTTTTCCAGAGATCAATATTGATAAAGTGACGCGTATAATGGGAATGGATATAACATTTGTAACCAACGCAGAAACAGATAAAGAAGCATTTGCATTACTCCGTGAATTCGGGCTTCCATTCAAAAATTTAAAAAAATAAGTAAGCGATGGCTAAGGAAAGTATGAAAGCCCGTGAGGTTAAACGGGAGAAATTAGTAGAACGTTATGCAGAAAAAAGAGCTGCTCTAAAAGCAGCGGGAGATTCTGTTGGACTTCAAAAACTTCCAAAAAACTCATCGAAAATTAGACTTCGTAATCGTTGTAAATTGACTGGTCGTCCTCGTGGTTATATTCGTCAATTTGGTTTGTCACGTATTACTTTTCGTGAAATGGCATCCGATGGGAAAATCCCGGGAATTACAAAAGCTAGTTGGTAATTCATTACAATAAAACACTGAAATAATAATAAAATGACAGACCCGATCGCAGACTATTTAACTAGATTAAGAAATGCAATCAATGCAAATCATCGCGTTGCTGAAATTCCATCGTCAAAGTTAAAGCGGGAAATGACAAAAATCCTTTTTGAAAAAGGATATGTCTTAAGTTATAAATTTGAAGAACCGACTTCAACAGATCCACAGGGTGTAATTAAGATTGCATTGAAATATCACCCCGTTTCTAAAATTCCTGCAATACGCACTTTAACACGTGTATCTAAACCAGGTCTTAGAAAATATGTACACGTAGAGAAAATTCCTCGTGTAATCAATGGATTAGGTATAGCAATTTTATCTACATCGAAAGGTGTTATGACTGATAAAGAGGCGAAACGCGAAAATGTTGGAGGAGAAGTTCTCTGCTACATATATTAATCTTCCTAGAGAAAAAGAATTATGTCACGTATAGGAAAAATGCCAGTTGTGTTACCAAACGGAGTTACTGTTTCAGTTTCTTCTGCAAACATAATTTCAGTTAAAGGGCCTTTAGGCGAATTACATCAACAAGTTGATCCAGCTATTATTCTTGGAATTGAAGAGAATACTGTAAATGTATCACGTCAGAACGATGATAAAGATCAACGTGCTAAACACGGACTTTATCGTTCACTCATTGCTAATATGGCAAAAGGAGTTTCTGAAGGTTTTACAACCGAACAAGAATTAGTTGGTGTAGGTTATCGTGCTGCTAATACTGGACAAATGTTAGAATTATCTTTAGGATATTCTCATAACATCACATTTGAATTACCATCGGAAATTCAAGTTGAAACGAAAACAGAGCGTGGTAAGAATCCAATTATCATAATGAAATCTTCTGATAAGCAATTATTAGGTATGGTGGCTGCAAAAATTCGTTCATTAAGGAAACCCGAACCATACAAAGGAAAAGGAATTAAATTTGTGGGTGAAGTATTACGTCGTAAAGCTGGTAAATCTGCTGGTAAGAAATAAGAATCATTAATCAACATGGCTATCACTAAAGAATTTAGAAGAGCTCGAATTAAAGAGCGGATCCGCAAAGTAGTTACGGGCGATTCAAATGCACCTCGAATGAGTGTATTTAGAAGCAACAAAGATATTTACGTTCAGCTAATTGACGATAGTAAAGGCCATACAGTTCTTGCTGCATCTTCAACTGAACAAGTAGTATCATCAAAAAAAGTTAATAAGATCGAACAAGCAGCTCTTGTAGGAAAAGCAATTGCAGCAAAAGCTCTTGAGGCCGGAATAAACGAAGTTCGTTTTGATAGAAATGGATATTTATATCATGGTCGTATAAAATCACTAGCTGAAGGTGCTCGTGAAGGAGGTCTAAAATTCTAATGTAATCATGGCAAACGCAAATATTAAACGAGTTCGCTCCAGCGAAATTGAATTAAAAGATAAGCTAGTTGGCGTAAATCGTGTAACTAAAGTTACGAAAGGTGGTCGTGCTTTTACATTCTCTGCCATTGTAGTGGTTGGAAATGAAAAAGGAATTGTTGGCCATGGTTTAGGTAAAGCAAAGGAAGTTACTGATGCAATTAGCAAAGGAGTTGATGATGCTAAAAAAACATTAATCAAAGTTCCAGTAATTAATGGAACTGTGCCACATGAACAAATTGGAAAATTTGGTGGAGCATTAGTTTTTCTTAAACCTGCAGCTCATGGAACAGGAGTAATAGCCGGTGGTGCGATGCGTGCAGTTTTAGAAAGTGTTGGTATTACTGACGTTCTTGCTAAATCAAAAGGTTCTTCTAATCCCCACAATGTTGTTAAGGCAACAATTCAAGCGTTAAGTTTGATGCGTGACCCTGCTACTATAGCTCAACAACGTGGTATTTCAATGGAAAAAGTATTCAACGGATAATTGATTGCCATGTCTAAAATTAAAATCACTCAAATTAAAAGCGGTATTGATCGTCCGGAACGTCAGAAATTGACATTACGTGCTTTAGGTATTCGTAAAATGCATAATCCAGTGGAACATGAGGCAACGCCTCAAATATTGGGTATGGTTAACAAAGTAAAACATTTGATTTCTGTAGAGGAAATCTGAAATATATTAAACTATGAACCTCAGCAATCTAAAACCGGCAGTAGGATCGGTTAAAAGCAGCAAGAGAATAGGACGTGGTCAAGGATCTGGTCGTGGTGGAACATCAACACGTGGTCATAAAGGAGCAAAGTCAAGATCTGGTTATTCAAGTAAAGCAGGATTTGAAGGTGGTCAAATGCCTCTTCAACGTCGTTTACCTAAGTTTGGATTTAAAAATATTAACCGAGTAGAGTATCGTGGAATCAATCTCGATACACTTCAAATTTTAGCTGCTGCAAAAAATATCGATACAATTTCATTCGATACATTATTAGAAAATGGTCTTGCTTCAAAGAATGACCGTATCAAGATTTTAGGTCGTGGTGAAATCACTATCAAAATTTCTGTAACTGTTCACGCTTTTACTGCAACTGCTAAGTCTGCAATTGAATCACAGGGCGGAAGCGCTATAACGTTATAACACTTTCCTGATGAAAAATTTTTTCAATACCTTCCGGAATATATACAAAGTAGAAGAACTACGGACCAAAATTGGTAACACTCTACTTTTCCTTCTCATTTATAGATTAGGTTCATTTGTAGTATTGCCAGGTGTTGATCCAAATGCATTAGGAGCTCTCAAGCAACAATCTTCTGATGGTATTCTTGGTCTATTGAATATGTTTTCGGGTGGTGCTTTTTCAAACGCATCCATTTTTGCATTGGGTATAATGCCTTACATTTCGGCATCGATTGTAATTCAACTTTTATCAATTGCAGTTCCTTATTTCCAAAAAATGCAGAAAGAAGGAGAAAGTGGTCGAAAGAAGATGAATCAATTAACTCGCTACCTAACTGTTGTAATTACAGCTTTTCAAGCGCCTGGTTATTTAGCTAATTTGAATTCTCAATTAGGAGTTAATGCAATCTCTGAAAACACTGCTTACTTTTGGATTTCCTCTACAATTATTCTTGTTGCTGGCACTATGTTCATTATGTGGTTAGGTGAAAAAATTACGGATCGTGGAATTGGTAACGGTATTTCACTTATCATCATGGTTGGTATCATATCAAACCTTCCTGCTGCAATAATAGCTGAATTCGGATCTCGTATTGAGCAAAAAGGTGGTGGTCTAGTAATGTTCCTTATCGAATTAGTCATTCTTCTCTTTATTGTTATTTTCTCAATTATGCTTGTTCAAGGTGTTCGTAGAATTCCTGTTCAAGTAGCTAAAAGAATTCAAGGTAATAAGCAAGTAGGTGGTATTCGTCAATACATTCCATTGCGTGTAAATTCTGCAGGAGTAATGCCAATTATTTTTGCACAAGCAATCATGTTTATTCCGATTACTGTAGTTGGTTATGCAGGAATTGAATCACTTCAGGGTGTTATGCAAACATTCTCAAATGTTACAGGATTCTGGTATAACTTTTCTTTTGCAGTAATGATTATTCTTTTCACCTATTTCTATACAGCAATTACAGTCAATCCTAAAAACATGGCTGAGGAGATGAAAAGAAGTGGTGGGTTTGTTCCTGGTGTTCAACCGGGTCGTCAAACAGCTGAATATATCGATGATATCATGTCTAGAATTACATTACCAGGTGCTGTATTTTTAGCTTTGATTGCTGTTCTTCCTTCACTTGCCATGATGATTGGAATTTCTAACAAATTTGCCCAATTCTATGGTGGAACATCATTACTAATTTTAGTAGGTGTTGTTTTAGATACTCTTCAACAAATTGAAAGTCATTTATTGATGCGTCAATATGATGGATTAATGAAAAATACTCGTATTAAAGGTCGGACAAACACAGGTTCGCCAGTTAGTATGACAAGCTAATATTTTCTTCAGATGATCTATTATAAGACCGCTGAAGAGATTGAACATATTAGAAATAGTTCTTTACTTGTTGCCCGCACTCTGGCGGAAGTTGCTAAAAACATCAACCCCGGAGTAACCAGTTTGCAGCTGGATAAAATTGCAGAGGAATTCATCAAAGACAATGGTGGTATTCCTGCATTTAAAGGATATGGTGGTTTTCCAAATTCCTTGTGCATTTCGCCTAACGAGCAAGTTGTACATGGAATACCTAATGACCAACCTTATGTTGACGGTGATATTATCTCTGTTGATTGTGGTGTCCTTATGAATGGGTTTTATGGAGATTCAGCATACACGTTTAGTGTAGGTGAAATACCCAATGAAACTATGCAATTAATGAAGGTTACTAAGGAAAGTTTATACCGAGGAATTGGTGTAGCCTTACCTGGTAAACGCCTTCAGGATATCAGTTACGAAATTCAAACTTATTGCGAAAAGAATGGATACTCTGTAGTAAGAGAACTTGTTGGTCATGGAATCGGCAAAAATCTACACGAGGCACCTGAAGTACCAAATTTTGGTAAGAGGGGATCCGGAATAAAGCTTCAGGTTGGTTTGGTTATAGCAATTGAACCTATGATAAATATGGGGAAAAGAAATATTATTCACGGTAAAGATGGTTGGACTATCAAAACTGCAGATAATAAACCTTCCGCTCATTATGAACATACAATTGCAATAAAAGATGGTAAAGCAGATATTCTTTCATCATTTGAGTATGTAGAAGATGTTCTGAAACAAAGGAATTTATTCATTGCTTAACAAATTGATTAAATAAATAAACGTGTCAAAACAGTCATCCATAGAACAAGACGGAACAATAATCGAGGCTTTATCGAATGCAATGTTTCGTGTTGAATTGGAAAATGAGCATGTAATTGTTGCTCATATTTCTGGGAAGATGCGTATGCACTATATTAAAATTTTACCCGGTGATAAGGTAAAAGTGGAGATGTCTCCATACGATTTATCAAAAGGTCGTATAACTTATCGCTACAAATAATAAAACAATGAAAGTAAAAACCTCCATCAAAAAAAGGAGTGTGGACTGCAAGATTGTACGCCGCAAAGGGAGACTTTATGTAATCAACAAAAAGAATCCCAAATTCAAACAACGTCAAGGATAAGCACCAAAATTAAAAACACATGGCTCGTATTTCCGGAATTGATCTTCCCAAAAATAAGCGTGGAGAAATTGGTCTAACCTATATATTTGGGATTGGACGCTCTACATCACAAAAAATTCTAACTGAGGCTGGAATTTCTTTCGATAAAAAAGTATCGGAATGGAATGATGACGAATTAGGAAAAATACGTGATATTATTAATAACACGTTTAAAGTGGAAGGAGCACTTCGTTCAGAAGTTCAACTCAACATTAAGCGTTTGATGGACATTGGTTCATACAGAGGAATTCGTCACCGCTCCGGTCTTCCAGTTCGTGGACAAACAACTAAAAATAATGCTCGTACCCGCAAAGGGAAGAAGAAAACAGTTGCTAATAAGAAAAAAGTAACTAAATAATTCTTGAGTTAGAAACAACAGAATAATCCATTAGAAATGGCTAAAACAACCAAAACAACCAAGAAGCGAGTTGTTAAAGTAGAAGCAGTGGGTCATGCTCACATCAATGCGACTTTTAACAACATTATTGTATCTCTCACCAACACAACTGGACAGGTTATTTCCTGGAGTTCTGCAGGCAAGATGGGATTTCGCGGATCTAAGAAAAATACTCCATACGCTGGTCAAATGGCTGCGGGTGACTGTTCAAAAGTTGCCTTCGATTTAGGACTTCGCAAAGTTAAAGTGTTTGTTAAAGGTCCGGGCGGAGGACGTGAGTCTGCAATCCGAACAATTCACAACAGCGGTATCGAAGTAAGCGAAATTGTTGATGTTACTCCAGTACCTCACAATGGATGTCGTCCTCCAAAACGTCGTCGCGTTTAATTTTTCATTTTAACAATTCAGTTCATGGCAAGATATATTGGACCAAAATCGAAGATAGCCCGTAAGTTCCGCGAACCCATTTTTGGGCCGGATAAAGTGCTAACAAAGAAAAATTACCCTCCAGGGCAACATGGTAATTCAAAGAAACGTCAAAAAGTTTCTGAATACGGTGTTCAACTTCAGGAGAAACAAAAAGCAAAATACACTTACGGAATTCTTGAAAAACAATTTGCATTGATTTTTGATCGTGCAAGTCGTGCTCAAGGTGTAACAGGTGAAATGCTTTTGAAGTTAATTGAAGCTCGTTTAGATAATGTAGTTTATCGTATGGGTTTATCTGCAACTCGTTCTGGAGCCCGGCAATTGGTTTCACATCGTCATATAACTGTCAATGGTTCTGTGGTTAACATCCCATCATACACTCTTAAAGCTGGTGATGTAATTGCAGTTCGTGAAAAATCACGCTCATTGGAAGTTATTTCAAATTCACTTTCAGGACATACAAATAAATACTCTTGGTTAGAATTTAATGTTTCTTCTTTGAGTGGTACGTTCTTAAATCTTCCTGAACGCGAACTAATTCCTGAAAACATTAAGGAGCAACTTATTGTCGAATTGTATTCTAAATAACATTTAGTACTTTTCTTCTTTTCTTCACATTTCTAAAAAGAATACTATGTCAATATTGGCTTTTCAACGTCCCGATAAAGTAATCATGATTTCTTCAACTGATCAACATGGTCAGTTTGAGTTTCGTCCACTTGAACCAGGATATGGAATTACTGTTGGTAATGCATTACGTAGAATCCTTCTTTCTTCACTTGAAGGTTTTGCTATTACCTCTATCAAAATAGAAAGCGTTGAACATGAATTTTCAACAATCAATGGTGTTGTAGAAGACGTTACTGAAATTATCTTAAATCTAAAACAAGTTCGTTTCAAACGTCAAATTGATATTACTGAACACGAGAAAGTTGTGATTAACATAAACGGTCAAAGTCAACTTACTGCTGGTGATATTGGCAAATTTACTTCGTCGTTTCAAGTTTTAAATCATGATTTTGTAATCTGCAACATGGACCCTTCTGTAAATTTAAAGATGGAGATTACCATCGATAAAGGAAGAGGTTATGTTCCTGCAGAAGAAAATAAACCTGCTACACCTCAAATTGGTTTAATTGCAATCGATTCTATTTACACACCAATTCGGAATGTAAAATATTCCGTAGAGAATTATCGTGTAGAGCAGAAAACGGATTATGAAAAACTCATCATCGATATTACAAGTGATGGTTCTATTCATCCAAAAGATGCTTTAAAAGAAGCTGCTAAAATTTTGATTCAACACTTTATGTTATTCTCTGATGAGAAGATTACTGAAGACGTTGAAGAGAAAGTTACTACTGAGGAATTCGATGAAGATATTCTTCACATGCGTCAACTTTTAAAAACGCGTTTGGTGGATATGGACTTAAGTGTTCGTGCATTAAATTGTTTAAAAGCAGCAGACGTAGATACTATTGCAGATCTTGTTTCTTTCAACAAACACGATTTATTGAAATTTAGAAATTTCGGTAAAAAATCATTGACAGAACTTGAAGAACTTGTTCACAGCAAGCAATTGAATTTTGGAATGAATCTTTCAAAGTACAAACTCGATAAAGACTAAGAATCAGCCTATTTAGGTTTAAGTATATTTTTTTGCATCATGAGACACGGTAAAAAATTTAATCACCTCGGCCGCACTGCCCCACATCGTAGGGCTATGATGGCTAATATTGCAAGTTCATTGATTCTTCATAAAAGAATCAACACAACACTTGCAAAGGCAAAAGCGCTTCGCGTTTATGTTGAGCCTTTAATAACAAAATGTAAGGAAGACACTACACATAGTCGTCGTACAGTATTTTCTTACCTTAAAGATAAGCACGCAGTTGCAGAATTATTCCGCGATGTTTCTTTGAAAATTGCTGATCGTCCAGGTGGTTACACACGTATCATCAGACTTGGTAATCGTTTAGGAGATAATGCTGAAATGGCTATGATTGAATTAGTCGATTATAACGAAAATCTTCAAAAATCTGCTAAAGTAGCGGTAGAGAAGAAGACACGTAGAAGCGGTGGAGCTAAGAAAAAAACGGAATCTACTGAAACACCTGAAGTCAATCAAGAAAATGACTCGGCTATTGATTCTACAGATACAGAGGAAACTACAGTATAGTAAATGTTTTAATTTTGTTAACATTTTAAAGGATAAAGCCCAAAGGTTTTATCCTTTTTTTTTGAAATTGCATCACTCTAAACATGAAAGAAATCGAAAACACTTCTGCTGTCATTTTACTAGAAGATGGCACTCATTTCTATGGTAAATCATTTGGTGAGCCTCAGACAATAGTAGGTGAAATTTGCTTTAACACCGGAATGACGGGATACCAAGAAATTTTTACCGATCCCTCCTACTTCGGACAAATTGTAATAACAACTCATGTTCACATTGGGAACTACGGTGTAAATACTTCAGATGTAGAATCGGATTCAATTAAAATTTCAGGTCTAGTTTGCAAAGATTTCTCCTTACAATACTCACGAATCCAGTCTTCAGAGTCACTTTACGATTATTTTAAATCGAATAAAATCCCTGTCATTGATGATATTGATACGCGTTCTTTAGTCCGTTACATTCGAAATAAAGGCGCTATGAATGCTATTGTTTCAAACGAAACGAATGATCTTGATTTGCTCCGCAAAAAACTTCTTGATGCACCTTCGATGGAAGGCTTAGAATTAGCCTCGAAAGTTTCATGCGAAAAATCCTATGAAATTGGAGATCCTAATTCAAAATATCGCATTGCACTTCTAGATTTAGGAGTTAAGCAAAATATTATTCGCTGCTTAGAAAACAGAAACTGCTTTATAAAAGTGTTTCCCGCTAAAAGCAGTTTTGAAGAAATGATGACCTTTTCCCCAGATGGATTTATGATATCCAATGGACCTGGCGATCCAGCTGCTATGGACTATGCCGTTGATACAGTAAAGCATATTCTTGAAAGTAAAATACCTCTATTTGGAATATGCCTTGGTCATCAAATTTTTGCAAGAGCAATGGGTGTTTCAACCTATAAAATGTTTAACGGGCATCGCGGAATAAATCATCCAGTTAAAAATATACTTACCGGATTATGTGAAGTGACTTCTCAAAATCATGGTTTTGCTATTTCTGCGGAAGAAGTTAAAAATCATAATGATTTGGAAGTAACCCATATCCATCTTAATGACAATACCATTGCAGGAATTCGTCATAAAAATGGCAAAGCATTTACAGTTCAATATCACCCAGAATCAGCACCCGGACCAAATGATTCTCGGTATTTATTTGACAACTTTATTGAACTGATTGATTTACAAAAAAGCATTTCTATTTCTTAATTAAATATTTAATCAATGAGCTCTATTGCCCACATTCATGCAAGACAAATATTGGATTCTCGTGGTAACCCAACCATTGAAGTGGATGTAATTACAGAAAGTGGTTCCATAGGTCGTGCTGCAGTTCCTTCTGGTGCCTCAACAGGTTCACATGAAGCTGTTGAACTTAGAGACAACGATGCAAAACGATACTTAGGAAAAGGAGTTGAAAATGCAGTCAATAATGTTAACTCTACAATAGCAGAGGAGTTAATTGGCATGGAAGTATCCGACCAACGTACGCTCGATATGACCATGATAGATTTAGATGGTTCTGAAAACAAAGCGAATCTTGGAGCAAATGCTATTTTGGGTGTTTCACTTGCGGCGGCAAAAGCTGCGGCGGCCGAATCCGGGCAACCTTTGTATCGATATGTAGGAGGAGTAAATGCGGCCTTACTTCCTGTTCCCATGATGAATATTTTGAACGGAGGATCTCATGCCGATAATAGCATTGATTTTCAGGAATTCATGATAATGCCTGTAAATGCTCGCTCATTTGGTGAAGCACTTCGAATGGGCACGGAAGTTTTTCACCATTTAAAGAATGTTCTGAAGAAAAAAGGAATGTCGACAAATGTTGGAGATGAAGGTGGATTTGCACCAAACATGAAATCGAACGAAGAGGCAATTGTGACTGTATTGGAAGCAATTGAAAAAGCTGGTTATCGACCAGGAGAAGATATTTATATTGCAATGGATGCTGCCGCTTCTGAATTTTACAATGCAGAAGAAGGAATGTATCATTTCAAGAAATCGACAGGCGATAAATTAACCTCTTCACAGATGGTTGATTATTGGGCCGATTGGGCAAAAAGATACCCGATTTTATCCATAGAAGATGGCTTAGGTGAAGATGATTGGGATGGATGGAAACTATTAACAGAAAAAACGGGCGACAAAATTCAATTGGTTGGTGATGACCTATTTGTAACCAATGTTGATCGTCTAAAACAAGGAATTGATAAAAAAATTGCCAATTCTATTCTGGTGAAAGTGAATCAGATTGGAACGCTAACGGAAACAATCAATGCTGTTCAAATGGCAATGAATAATAATTACACTGCTGTAATGAGTCATCGTTCGGGCGAAACTGAAGATACAACCATTGCCGATTTAGCAGTGGCGCTGCGTTGCGGACAAATAAAAACGGGATCCGCATCAAGATCTGACAGGATTGCGAAATACAACCAATTACTTCGTATTGAAGAGATGCTGGGTGAGACGGGAAGATATCAGGGAATGGATGTTTTGAGGAAGAAATAATTCAAATCTTATTGAGATAGGGCTTTGATAATGCATATTATCAAAGTCCTTTTTTTATACCTGAATAGAAGAAGATCGTATTAGAATTTCTTTGCTTGTTAAATTTTAAATTGTCTTAAATACAGTGTGCTCGTGACAAGCAATGCTCCAAGAATGTAGATAAAGACTGTTATTGATATGGAAAAGAGGAAAACAAAATAATTTAAGAGCACAAATAGCAAAGCAATACCAGCAATTAATAATGGTAGGAAGGGAAATACTTGGATCCAAGCTAACATAAAGTAGCGTAGCTTCTTTTTGAAGGTCCATTGTGATTTCCCAAACTGACGAAATTGCCGGGTGTAGCATATAAACTCAAACTCCTGAGCAGTTGATAATACATCAGCTTGCAAAAAACGATTCGCGTCGAGACGTTTTGTTAGCAGCTCTTTTGCTTTTCCTGAAATGATAAACGTATCAAATCCGCCAACAGGTAATTGCGGAAGTGCCCATTTTAGACTTCGGTAGAATACCCAAGATGTTATTTTGCGAAAAAAGGATTCTTCACGATTGATGCGAGTTGCGATGATTGTGTTGGACGTTCTTCTATATCGAACAAGCATATTCTCAATTAAAGAAACTGGTTCTTGTAGATCAGCGGAAAGAATAAAACAACTATCCGATTTAGTGGCTTTCAAACCTGCGGCAATTGCACCCACTTGTCCAACATTGAAGGAATGGGAAACAAACTGAATAAATTGCGGGAATTGTTTATGTAAAGTTTGAATGATTTCAAGCGAATTATCTTTTGATGCATCGTTAACAAATAGAATTTGCCAAGCAGATATATCCGCATTTTCGCAACAGATTCTCAGCTGACTATAAAGCAGTGCTAGCGATTCTGCATTGTTATAAACCGGAATGATGAACGTAAGTTGTATCATCACATTTTTATTTCACGAGCAGGAACTCCAGCAAATACTGAATTGTTGGGAACATTTTTATTTACAACTGCGCCTGCACCAATCACACAATTATCACCAATTTCGACTTTAGGTAAGATTATCGCTCCGGATCCAATAAACACAGATTTTCCAATCTTAGATGCACCTAATAAAATTACACCTGGAGAAACTTCAGTAAATTCTCCAATTGAAACATCATGTGTGATGAGGGAATTTAAATTTATAAGGCAGCCTTTTCCGATAGTTGTCGATGGTTCAATAACTACATTTTGCAAGATACAACAGCCGTTTTCGATAGTTACCTCGAAAGATGAAATTGAGGAAATTGGATCTATAAGTGAGACTGGTTCAGCACCAAGATCACAAAAATTTTGATGGATAGTAAATCGATTGAGAGGACCGCCAACGGCATTTACGAAACGCAAATCTCCCACTAAGAAGTATTCTTTAAGTTCTTTCTCAGATCGAAGTACGCGGAAATTTCTTGCGATGAGCGATGTTGTATCGTTGCTATAATCGTCATAAAAAACAACCTCATTTACTAAACCCAACCGCTCAATTATTGGGAGTATTTGTTTGGCAAAACCACCAGCGCCAACTATCAACATAATTGTGTACGAATACAATCAGAAATAATTCGAACCTGTTCCATAGCTAAATCTGGATAAAGCGGGAGGCATAATACTCTTTTGGATATGGGAGTTGCGAAATCATTTTCTAGATTGTTTGTAACATAATGAAGGGTATTTAAAGAAGGGTAAAAGTACCTACGAGGCATTATTTGTTTCTCATTAAGGGCTTTGACAACTTTCAGAAGATCGTCTTCGGTATAAAATACAATTGGATAATAGGCAAAGTTATATTTTGTTGTTCCTGGTTGAATTTGCAAATGTTGAATGGGAATACCAGCTAAACTAGAATTGTATAATTCAGAAAGTGCTTTACGAGTTTCAATGATGTGATCAATTTTAGGGATTAGGCATAGGCCCATCGCAGCTTGAAATTCCGAACTTTTCCCATTTATTCCAACACCATAAAAAGCCTCTGGTCCATTATGACCAAAGTTGCGCATGTAGCTGATTTTATGAGCCAATTCATCGTCATTGGTGATAATACCTCCGCCCTCAATCGTATGAAAAAGCTTAATTGCGTGAAAACTCAACGTGGAAATTTCGCCATAATTTAACACCGACTGGTTTTTATATTCAACGCCAAAAGCATGAGCGGCATCGTATATAACTTTGAGCCCTTTACGTTTTGCAAGTGCTTCAATTTCCTCCACTGGACAAGGATTTCCATATACATGAGTGACTAAAATGCCAGCAGTTTGAGGTGTAATAACTTTCTCAATTGTTTCAGCAGTTACGGTTAGCGTATTGGGATCGATATCGGCAAAAACAGGATTGCAATTTTCCCAAACTAAACAGCTTGTTGTGGCAACATAAGAGAAGGGTGTTGTAATGATATCGCCTTTAAAACCAGCTGCTTTAATAGCAATTTGAAGCGCAATGGTACCATTGTTAACAAAGAAGAAATGTTTTACCCCAAGATAATCTCGAAGTTTATTTTCTAATTCAACAACCAAAGGACCATGATTAGTTAAATGACCACGTTCCCAAATACCCTCGAGGTATTTGATATAGTCCGACAGTTCTGGTAGGAAAGACCTCGTGACATTGATCATTTAGAAATCCTTTAAAATAATTTAGTAATCCACAAATATAATTTTAAATCGTTATTCAATATCATTCATTACAAGTAGCGTTATAGAATGGGAAAATCTCAAAACTATAATTGATATTATGATTTTTAGGTTTGACTAATTCAATACACATGTAGTTCAAATTTGAAAGATCCTTTCCCAATCTTTTATGTCATCTCTTTTTAAAAAAAATTATAAGTGAAAATTCTTCCGCGATTAGATTAAAGCATAGAATGCCGCAAGTCAGAAAACTGCATAGTATCAAATCGAGATGCCCGCGTGAGCGGTTGAACCGTTAGCCCGGAGCCATTTAGGCGAGGACTTGAGGTGAAAACGCGGCGGTGTAAAGGCGATTTTTCTGAGCTTTTACAGCGAGACGCCCAAAACAATTACACATTTTTACTAAAATAAAACCCTCTTTTTCATTATGATAATAGGGATTTTTATTTTTAATCAGTGCTTTGTTGCATTGAATCGATGACGTAAATAAGCAATAACCATTGGCATCACAGAAAGTAAAATAATTCCTATTACCACTGCTTCAAAATGCTTTTGGAAGAATTCTAAATTCCCTAAGAAATAGCCAGCCAAAGTCATCGAAGTAATCCAAAGAAAACCTCCAGCTAAATCGAACGGTAGGAATTTCTTGCGGTAATTCATTTCGCCAACGCCTGCAACAAAAGGTGTAAATGTGCGGACAATAGGAACGAAGCGTGCCATAATGATGGCCTTTGTCCCGTATTTTTCAAAGAATTTATGCGTTTGATCAATGTAAGCCTGCTTCACCAATGGCTGTCCGCGTAGTTTCCAATTCACCACTTTAGATCCTGCAAAGCGACCGATTGCGTAATTAAGGTTATCGCCAAGAACGGCAGCAAAAATTAGAAGAGTAATAAGAAGAGGCAAACTCAATTCAGAACCCGGACGGGCACACAATGCACCTGCAGCAAATAGTAATGAATCACCCGGTAAGAAAGGCATTACAACCAAACCCGTTTCTACGAAAATAATTAAAAATAAAATGAAATAAATAGCAGATCCGTAATCAATAACCAATTGGTCGAGATGCGCATTTATGTGTAAAATAAAGTCGAGAAATGAGGTAATGAATTCCATAATTGGCAGCAAAAATAATTTAAATACTTATGTTTTGATTTATCCAGTTGGCAAATAACGCTGAGGCGCGGGCTCGGTGACTGATTTCGTTTTTTATGCTCTGAGGCAATTCCGCAAATGTTTGGTCGAAACCTTCGGGAATAAAAATAGGGTCATACCCAAAACCACCATGACCAGAAATGGCATGTGCAATTTTACCTTTCACTTCTCCTTCAAAGGTTTGAACTCCATCCTTGTTGACTAAAGCAATTACCGTTATGAAACGAGCCGATCTCTCCACTACTCCATCC
>JBBALS010000004.1:0-23200 GCA_040402915.1 Flavobacteriales bacterium | reverse complement strand
TCAAACGGCAAGAGCGCTCCTTTAACCGTACGATTTGATTCTTTAGGCAATGTATTGTGGTATGGCCTTCCCAACTTAACTTCTAGCTTGGGTGGAGAAGTTGACGATATTATTTTCTCTTCCGGTTCTGTTTATACAGGCGGTTTTATTGAGAAAAACCCGGGCATGAGCAACTTGTATTTCCAAAAATATTCCGACTTAACTACGGGTATTACTAACCTCGATAATTCCATGAATGTGTGGCCTTCGCCAGTTCAAGATAATCTGTTTGTTCGTTTTAATAATCAAGACGTTCCTACTTCGGTGGTAGTTCGTGATGCATTAGGCCGAATTGTTATAAATACTTCGGGAGCAGAACTAATATCAGCAGGTTCTATCTCTGTTAAAGATTGGGACGCGGGCATCTATTATTTGACCGTTTCCTATCCCAATAAAATCAAATCTACCCCTTTTATAGTTCAATAATTCTATGACAAATTCACTCCGAATAAAACGATCAATCGTTTGTAAAAATGTCAATCAGTACGATTTAAATCCTGAATTAATTCATTCATACATCCCCGTTTCTGGAGATGTTGCTTTGTTTGAAGTTCTTTCGCTTGGGAAGCACAGATCAATTCAATCAGATTCAGGAAGAAACGTTGCTATTTTAAAGCACGATTTAATCATTGCTTGTTTTGGTAATCGTTACGCAACGTCTCAGTTTGAAGGATATGTGCCAGATTTCCAAGTCGCTGAAGTTGATATTTTAGGAGCTGGCGGTGTTGTTGGGATTTTAAAAAGTAAAAATGCGGCTTTCGAAGACATTGAACCTACCAAATTGAAATTGGTTGGGTATTTATGCGAACCAGGAACGAGTAAGGTTATTAATACAATCGGTCTTGGTTGTTCAATGGATGCTTTTAAAAAGGAAGTTCCCGGCAATGCCAAAGTAATATTATCACTTGGAGCTTCCATGGATAGCGGAAAAACTACTTCTGCTGCATTTCTTGTTCATGGATTGAAGCGATCAGGAGCTAAAGTTGGATTTATTAAGTTAACAGGGACTTGTTACACCAAAGACAAGGATCTTGTTTTCGATTGTGGTGCAGATGTCATTGCCGATTTTGGTGATTTAGGTTATCCATCTACATTTTTGTGTTCAGAGGAAGAATTGCTATCCATATACCAAACCCTTCTCAATCGATTCAAAGAGTTTGATCTAGATTACATTGTTATGGAAATTGCTGATGGTCTTTATCAGCGCGAGACCAGCATGCTTCTGAATAATCCAATATTCAGATCAACAATTTCAAACACGATCTTCTCAAGTGCCGATAGTCTTTCTGCGATACAAGGAATAAGTTGGCTTGAAGAAAGAGGGCTTAAACCATTTGCAATCTGCGGTTTATTTACAATGAGCCCCTTGCTTATTCAAGAAGTAGAAGAATTAAGTAAAACTCCTGTTTTTGATTTAGATGGCTTAAGTTCTTCCAAACCTGCATTACTTTTGGGTTATAAAGGTTCGAATAAGAATTAATGCCTAGTCATTCATCAAAAATCCTTTTTCCCTATTTCTTTAAAGAGAAACTACGGCTTTCTCTTGCACTATTGACGGGCTTTTTTTTAAGTCTTACAGGAATATTTTTGCCCTTATGCCTTGGTAAATTTTACCAGCTTGGACTCCAAACCAAGTCGGTTCGAGGTCAGATGCTCGATCGATTTTCATTCATTGACGACACCAAAGCAGCGTTTATTACCTTTTTTCTTTGCGTCATTTGTGTGCGACTTATTCTTGCTTTTTTATTCTCAAGACAAAGTCATCGATTATCTCATGGGATTTCAAATAGGATCATCAAAGACTTTTATCGTGTTCAAATTAACGCAGACTGGAATCGATTTTCAACCAAAGATTATGGCAAATATTTGAATCGGTACAGCGGAAATTTGGAATCCGTAAATCGTCTTATATCAGAAGGTTGTATTCGGTTTGCTTCGGACATCGTTTTCCTGATATGCTGTATGGCTCTATTCTTCATTCTTGATACATCGTTGGCATGGATTGTCTTATTGGCCATTGTTGTGTTTGCCATTCCGGTAATAATCATCCAGAAAAAACAATCGCTTTACACCCAAAAAATAAAAGATAAAAAATCGGGGACTCTCGCATTTGTGCAATTCTCATTTAACAACTTCTTTACCGATTGGATTTTCAATAAGAATAAGTTAAAGTCTAAACGATTTGATGATCATCAAGATAAATTGGAAATACTATCCATAAAAAAGAACAATCTTCAATCAATTGTGGATGCGCTTGCTCGGGTTTTTCCTTGGGTAATTCTCTGCTTATTGATGACGTTTGTTTTGGTAATAAAAGCGGATAAAAGCAGCAATGGAACATCGGAACTGCTGGTGTTTTTTATGTTAATCGTGAACATTTCATCTGTACTCAGAAGAACTTTGAAAGTAAAGAGCATCTGGGATTCGGGTATTTCTTCTTTATCCAAAATGGTAAATTGGTTTAATGAGTCTAAGAGAGAATCACCAATTCAACTTCCTGGGAAAAGCGCTCAAAGACTTGAATTAATCGGATTTCAAGTCAACCAAAAAGCAATTTCATTTAAGTTAGAAGTTGGCGAAAACTTGGATCTCTATTTTGATAATAAAGCAGATATCAATGAATTCATCATCAAATTAAGTTCGATCCAACTTGAGAATAAGGAAATAATCATTTTGGATGGCAACTCATTAATACATGAAAATGGGTATGAATTTCGTCGTTCTATTACATTCATTGGCCGACAATTCGAACCATCGGGCAAAACGATGTACGATGCACTCGCTTATAGTCAGAAAGAGGAAAACAAACACGCAATCAAGGATTTCTTCACCAGAGTAAACGTTAAAATGCCGCTACTTTCGGAAGTTCCCGAGTTTGAAAAATGGACAAGTGAAGAATATTTTGTTTTTCAATGTTGCCGCGCTTGGTTAACACAGAAACCAAGTATATTTATTGACCAAGATTTTGAAAAATCAATTGCTGGTTTTTCGGAAACTCTTCACGAGCGAATCTTTGCTCAATTTAACGGGAAATCAATTATTCGATTACATACCACTCAACACTCATGAAACGGAATCGCCCAAAACACACTTCATTGCTTTATTTCGGTCTATTAATCGTTGCAATAATAAGCTTTAACTCCTGCGAAAAGCCCGAAGGGAAAGGTGGAAAATCTACCATAAAAGGCCGATTGTATGGACTAAACTGTTATGACACCGTTCAAACTGTTGGTGAAGACGATGCGTTAAATGCACAGCGTGTTTACCTTGTTTATGGAGATAATTCTGCATTCGACGACAATATGCAAACCAGCGGAGATGGAAGTTTTGAATTTGATTACTTACGACCGGGGAATTACAAATTATTTGCTTACTCTACCGATTCAAACGGAGCTGAAAGTGCCGTTATTAAAGAAGTTGAGCTTGGAAAAAATGAGGAATTTAACATTGATCCATTTATAGTTCATAAACTCCCTAATGATGGAGGCGGTGCTCGAATTACGGGCCGGGTGAAAGCGAAAGATTACAACACAACCTTTACCCAACTTCTATCAGAGTATTATTTTGCCGATGAATATGTGTATTTGGTTTACGGAAATAATGTTGGCTATGCAACTCGAATAAAAACCGATTATAACGGCTATTACCGTTTCGATAATCTTCGTCAAGGTCCTTATTCTGTATATGCTTATTCGAAAGATTCAACCTTGACCATCCCCGGTGGAGTTGTTCCGGTTTTGTATGAAGTTTACCTAGAAAATAATTTTCAGTCGACCGAATTGCCTTTAATTACAGTTTTACAATGAAAAGTTTCTCGTGCATTTTTTTTCTGTCTGCTTGGTTTCTTTCCAATTCCATCAATCTGTTGGGACAATCGGAAAATGATGCCCGTAAAATGGGAATTAAGCATTCAATCGTCACGCTCATTTCAAGTGATTCTTCCCAAAAGAAGACTGTAACATCTAAAACATTTGATAAAAAAGGGAATGTTTTGGAAGAATGCGCACAAAATATCACACGGGGAATAAAGGAATGTGATCGATTTGAATACTCTCGAAAAGGGCTGTTATTAAAGGAGAATCACTTCGAAAATGACTCATTACTGTTTAGCATTTCAAATGATTACAATACTTCTGGAAGATGCATTAAAAGATTAAAAACGCTGGCTAATGGAAAAAGCTATGTTCTTGAAACAACAAATTGGAATAATTGGGGAGATAAAACTGAAGAAATTCAATTTGACAAAAATGGGAAAATCAAGAAAAAAACCACGTTCGTTTACAACGATCGAAATTTGCTTCAAACCAGGATAATTGAAGATGGTTCGGGAAAAGTAATTCAGGAAAAGACTTTTCAGTATGAATATCGTTAGTCGATTTTTTCTAGCCGTTTTCTTTCTATTTTTTCATTCAGAAGTTTTCTGTCAATATGAAGATGCTGGGCTATGGACATCGTTGAATATTGAAAAGAAACTCAATGAAAGCACTTCCCTTCAATTCAATAATTTCTTGCGATTTAATGAGAACTACTCGGAACTTGGCACCTGGGGAACTGAGTTTGGATTAAATAAAGCGATCACTAAAAAAGTGAAATATTCGCTAATGTATCGGACAATGGGAAGAAGGCAACTTGATAATTCCTACAGCATTCGTCACCGGTTTTTCGCCGATTTAAGTCGTCAATCAAACTGGCTAGGAATTACTTTTCAAGCAAGGTTAAGAGCTCAAATTCAATACCGTGATGTGTACAGTTCTCCGAATGGTTGGAATTACGCCGAGAAATATATTCGAACCCTATTTTTCGCTTCCAAACGGGTCAATTATCATTGGTCATTTTTTACCATGGCCGAGATTTTTTCACCCGTGCTTATTTCAGGGAGAACATCTATGAGTCCTGATAGAACCATGACCTATGCCGGTTTAAATTACCGCTTTAATAAATATTCCGAATTAGTTCTGTATTATTTATTGAACAGACCTGCGTATGGAGTAAATCCTAAAACGGAGCATATTTCCGGAATCCGATTCGATATTACGCTTTAATTTTTCAAAGCAAATTGGATTATAATCTTGCTTGAATCAGGAATTAATTAAACAATTTCATCCTTCGTAATTTCTCATGTAGCTGTATACCTTTGTGAGATGCTAATTGTAGGAAATATTTTAGTCTCTGAAGACATCTTAGAAAAGAAGTTTGTGTGCGATTTAAATGCGTGCAAGGGAGCTTGTTGTGTTCAAGGCGATGCTGGAGCGCCATTGTTGGATGAGGAAACAGGCATTTTGGAAGAAGAATATGAAAACTTCAAAGCCTATTTAAGGCCCGAAGGAAGAGAGGCAGTTAGTCGTGATGGTGCTTTTACGATTGATTCGGATGGCGATTTGGTAACTCCTTTAGTTGGAAATAAGGAATGTGCTTACACCATTTTCGATACAAACGGAATTGCAAGTTGCGGCATTGAAAAGGCCTGGCTCGATGGCAAAACCACGTTTAGAAAACCTATTTCCTGTCACCTTTACCCAATTCGCGTAAAGCAACTTTTAGATATTGAAGCGTTGAATTATCACAGTTGGGATATTTGCAAACCAGCCTGCCAGTGTGGATCCCGTTTGGAAGTTCCCGTCTACTGTTTTTTAAAGGATGCTTTAATTCGAGCTTATGGCGATGTTTGGTTCGCGCAATTAGATGAAATCGCCCAGGAATGGAACAAACAAAAAAACGGGTGATGCCATGCTTAATTTTTACATTGAAACTTACAAACTATTCGTTGTGAAAAAGCACGAACTGGTATGTTAGTGAAGTTGTAAACTATTGATTAGCTATTTATTATCATGTTTGTAAGTCATTTTTTTGAGTAGAACGCCTACATGTTGCATTGTTACAAAGAGCAACTAGTCAATGATTTCTAAGCATTCATGTGGAATGTTAAAAACTGTGTCCATTTGTTAACAAAAACGGTTTGTTAATAGCCGATAACTAAACCACATTTGCCCTATACGTTTTCCCCGTTAGACTTATTGGTATCTATTTGGAAAGTAGCTCTTTAGCTTTTTCATTACCAACTTGGCCGATAGCGAAAACGCAATCACTTGAAAATCAACACATTAAAAATGAACCAAGTCATTCCAACCAAGCTAACGAGTGAAATTACAATGAGTAATCCTGCATTAAATAACGAAGAACCTATTCTGCAGGAGAACAAAGACCGTTTTGTGCTTTTCCCGATAAAGCATCCAGATATTTGGCAGATGTACAAACAAGCGGAAGCTAGTTTTTGGACTGCCGAAGAAATTGATTTGCAAGCCGATTTAACCGATTGGGAAAACAAATTGAACCATGATGAGAAACATTTCATCAAGCATGTGTTGGCATTTTTTGCTGCAAGCGATGGAATTGTAAATGAAAACTTGGCTGTTAATTTCATGAATGAGGTTCAGTATCCGGAAGCCCGATGCTTTTACGGATACCAAATTATGACCGAGAATATTCACTCGGAAACCTATTCCCTATTAATCGATACGTACATCACAGATACCGCTGAAAAGAATTCGCTTTTTCATGCTTTGGAAACGGTTCCTGCAGTAGGGCGCAAAGCAGAATGGGCCTTACGTTGGATCGACAATGGTAATTTTGCAGAACGATTAGTTGCATTTGCCGCTGTAGAAGGCATCTTTTTCTCAGGTTCATTTTGCTCCATTTTTTGGTTGAAAAAACGTGGCTTAATGCCCGGACTTACTTTCTCTAACGAATTGATTTCTCGTGACGAAGGGCTGCATTGCGATTTTGCTTGTTTATTATACAAACAACTACGCAACCAATTAAGTGAATCGCATGTAAAAGAAATTATCGCGCATGCCGTTACTATTGAGAAGGATTTCGTGAGTGAGGCAATTCCCGTTTCGCTTATTGGAATGAATGCTCATTTAATGTGCGAGTATATTGAATTCGTTGCAGACCGTTTATTAATCGCTTTGGGTTACACTAAAATGTACAATACGATTAATCCGTTCGATTTTATGGAAATGATTTCTTTACAAGGAAAAACAAACTTCTTCGAAAAACGTGTAGGCGAATACCAAAAAGCCGGCGTAATGGGGAAAAAAGTAGACAATACTATTCGTTTCGACGAAGATTTTTGATAAAATATTTTAAAATACTATTCTAACTATGTATGTAATAAAGCGGGACAGCCGAAAAGAATCCATTAAGTTTGATAAAATTACAGCACGCATTCAGAAGCTTTGCTATGGATTGGAGCCCACTCATGTGGATCCAACAAGTGTAGCAATGAAAGTTATTCAGGGCATCTACCCGGGAGTAACTACGGAGGCGCTCGACAATCTTGCAGCAGAAACAGCGGCATCGATGACTACCAAGCATCCTGATTATGCCTTGCTTGCATCTCGAATCGCCATTTCGAATTTGCACAAAACCACCAAAAAATCATTTTCGGAAACCATGAAGGATTTATATTTCTTCATTGATCCAAAAACCAATCAAGCAGCTCCGCTCATTGCAGACGATGTTTATGATATCATTCTTAATAATGCTGAGATTTTAGATTCAACCATAATTTATGATCGTGATTTTGGGTACGACTATTTCGGTTTTAAAACCTTGGAGAAATCCTACCTGTTAAAAATCAACAATCACGTAGTTGAACGCCCTCAACACATGTTGATGCGCGTTTCGGTTGGTATTCACAAAAATGACATCGAAAACGTAATTAAAACATACGATTTAATGTCGGAGCGTTGGTTTACGCATGCAACTCCTACACTGTTTAATGCAGGAACTCCGAAGCCACAAATGTCGAGCTGCTTTCTTTTAACAATGAAAGACGATAGCATTGATGGTATTTACGACACGCTTAAGCAATGTGCAAAAATTAGCCAAAGTGCGGGTGGTATTGGATTGAGCATTCACAATGTACGTGCAACAGGATCGTATATTCGTGGCACAAATGGCACATCAAACGGAATTGTTCCGATGCTTCGTGTGTTTAACGATACTGCACGTTATGTAGATCAGGGTGGGGGAAAACGTAAAGGTTCATTTGCAATATATATCGAACCTTGGCACGCAGATATTTTCGATTTCCTCAACCTGAAAAAGAATCATGGTAAGGAAGAAGGTCGTGCACGCGATCTGTTTTATGCACTTTGGATTCCCGATTTGTTCATGAAACGTGTGGAAGAAGAAGGCGATTGGTCTTTGTTCTGTCCAAATGAAGCTCCGGGTCTTTCGGACTGCTGGGGAGAAAAATTTGAAGCTCTTTATGAGCAATACGAATTAGAAGGAAAAGCACGTAAAACAGTAAAAGCCCGCGAAATTTGGTCTTCTATTTTGGAAGCACAAATCGAAACAGGAACTCCTTACATGCTCTATAAAGACGCATGTAATCGTAAGAGCAATCAACAAAATTTAGGTACAATCAAGTCATCGAATTTATGTACCGAGATTATTGAATATACTGACGAAAATGAGGTTGCGGTTTGTAATCTAGCATCCATTGCTTTGCCTCGATTTATCATTGATGGCAAATTTGATCACAATAAATTATTCGAGGTAACTTACCAAATAACACTCAACCTCAACAAAATTATCGACGGAAACTACTATCCGGTAATTGAAGCAGAACGTTCAAACCTACGTCACCGTCCAATTGGAATTGGTATTCAAGGTTTGGCAGATGCATTTATTTTACTTCGTTATCCTTTCGAATGTGAAGAAGCTCAAGCGTTAAATCGTGAAATTCACGAAACCATTTATTACGCTGCCATGACTGCTTCTAAAGACCTTGCAATCAAAGACGGTCATTATGAAACATATCCAGGTTCACCGGTTTCTAAAGGTGTTTTCCAATACGATATGTGGAATGTTTCTCCAAGCAATCGTTGGGAATGGGATATTTTAAAAGAAGAAGTTGCTAAATACGGTGTTCGAAATTCCCTGTTGCTTGCACCAATGCCAACGGCTTCAACGTCTCAAATTCTTGGTAACAATGAGTGTTTCGAACCATACACTAGCAACATTTACACACGTCGAGTTCTTTCCGGTGAGTTCATTATCGTAAACAAGCATTTACTTCGCGACTTAGTTGATTTGGGTATTTGGAACGAAGGCTTGAAAGATAAAATCATAGGTGCTAACGGATCCATCCAGCAGATTGTAGAAATCCCTGATAACATTAAGGAACTTTACAAAACGGTTTGGGAAATTCGTCAACGTACTATCATTGACATGGCAGCCGATCGCGGTGCATACATTTGTCAATCGCAATCGTTGAACATCTTCATGGAATCGGCGAATATGGCAAAACTTACTTCGATGCACTTCTATGCTTGGAAGAAAGGCTTGAAAACCGGAATGTATTATCTCCGTTCGAAAGCAGCTGCTGATGCAATTAAATTCACGGTTCCTTCACAAGCAGAACCACAAAAAGTAGCTCTTGTTTCTGAAAACCCGAATGTTGCGGTGTTGGATGCAATGGGAGAAATCTCCTGCTCATTAGACAATCCTGAAGGCTGCGAAGCTTGTGGAAGTTAATTGAAACATCATACTAAAATTAAAAGCCCCGATATTTTCAATAATATCGGGGCTTTCTTTTTAACTGAATCTCTCAAATGAAGATGCTCAATTATTTTGCCTTCTTCAATTCTGTTTCTAACTTTTTAGGAGAAAATGCATGCTCGTTTGTTCCGTAAAAGAACGATTGAATATTACCATTCCACATATAAAACACTCCAGGAGTTTCTCCAGTATCGCCAAACAATGTCCAAAATGAAGCAGCATCCAAAACACGATTAGGGAATTTCTTCCCTGCAATGGTAAAGAATTCGGGAATTTTTTCAGCTTCTTCATCCATAAAAAAGATGAATGTTTTCGGGAATTCGGGCTTTTTCGAGAGTATGGCCAATTGCTTTGCAGCTTCCTGACAATGGTCGCAACCCGGGGCAAAAAAGCAAACAAGGTATTTGTCCTTATCGACGTTATAGTTTTTACCGTTCGACTGAGCATACGATGAAAACCTTGATTTCACTGCACCAGGACCTTTGGGTTCTGCAGGAAGGGAATCTTTAAGAGCAATTGAATCGCCCGCAACTTTATCGGGAATAATCGTTTCAACAGACTCTGTCGTTGTTAGAGAATCTTCATCCTCGAAAACCGTTTGAGTAACCGCCTCTCCTTCTATGTCTTTACATGGGCAAAAAGGGAGATAAACGAAAACGGCAAGCGTGAAAAATGACCAGATTAATAGAAGTCGTTCGAAACGATGATTCATTTTTGCTTCTTCGGTTAAGCGATAAAGCCAAACCAGCAAAGCGATAGCAACAATGTTCTTTGCAAAAGCTTCGAGCGGCGTCATCGGAATCAACTGCCCAAAACAACCGCAATTTCCATTCATTGCACCATGTTTCACCATCTCAACACTTAAATGAACACAAAATGCCGTAAGTAAAAGAATGGTTGCCGGAATCACGATTCTCTTTAGAAAATGTGGCTGCAGTAGAGCGAACGCTACTGCCAACTCAACTCCTAAAATTAAACGAGAGAAAAATGGAGCCATGCACCAAGAAACCAATTGCAAATCGACCAATTGCTTTTCGAATGCCCAAACTGGGAACATTTTAGCTAAAGCCGAAACGATAAATAATGCGAAAATTAGAATTCGAATGCCCCAAGCGAGGTTGCGTTTATTCATATTCAAAGAAATTATAAGATTATTAGTGCAAATTAACTCAATTTAATCAATCCATTTTTTACAAAAAACGCAAGCACAAAAATTTTTAATGCCTGACAATCAGTAGCCAACAAAAATTGATAAACACGGGAAACATTTTTCCGCTTTTTTGTTTCGAGTGTTCCCTGTTCTATTATCTTTGCCGCGTGAACGAGAAGCTCAAACATATAATTCAACAATCTCGCAATATTTTTATGCGTTGTGGAATTAGGAGCGTCACCATGGACGATGTATGTAGGGAAATGGGAATCTCTAAAAAGACACTTTATCAGTTTGTAAAAGATAAAACCGATTTGGTTAATCAAACGATGAAAGTGGAGATTGAAGGCGATCAAGATAAAATTTCCATAATCACCCAAAAGAACTTAAATGCCATTGACGAGATTTTTGAAATCACTCAATTAGTTTCAGATAGAATAAAGCACATGCATCCTTCGATATTATTCGATATGCAGAAATACTATCCTGAGGCTTGGGATATTATTGATAAACACCGAAGAGATTTTATTGTTAAGATCATCAAACAAAATCTTATTCATGGTCAGGAACAAGGACTTTATCGTAAGGAAATCAATTCGACCATTGTTGCCCGACTGTTTTCTTCTACGGTAGATGTGTTATCGGACATCGATTTTTTTACCGATCCGTGCATAACGCAAGCGATGGTATATAATGAAAATTTGAATTATCACCTGCATAGTATTACCAATGCAACAGGTAAAGCTTACCTCGAAAACAAACTCTCATTACTCAATACTCCTCATTATGAAAAATAAAGTGCTGCTGCTTTTGCTTATTGCATCGGCCGGACTCCATGCACAGACTGCCGAAAACGCAAAATTCACTTTGCAACAAGCAATCGACTTTGCAATTAAAAATGGGTACAGCGTTAAAAATGCCGCAACGGATATTGAAATAGCGAAAAAGAAAGTAGCGGAAATTCGGGGAATTGGAATTCCTCAATTGAAAACGGATGCCTCTTTTCAGGATTTCCTTCAAGTTCCGGTGAGTATTATTTCGGCCAATGCGTTTAACCCTGCAGCGCCTGCTGGGGCTTATTTGAGAATTCCATTTGGTGTAAAATACAATGCGAGCATTGGTTATACTGCATCTTGGTTAGCATTTAGCGGAGAATACCTTGTTGGCTTACAGGCATCCAAAGCGTACGTTGACATATCTCAAACATCCTTGCGCAAAAGTGAAATTGAAGTAAAAGAAAATGTGATAAGAGCATACAACCTTGTTTTAATATTGAAAGAGAACAAGCGTATTTTATCTGAAAACATTCGCTCTTTAGATCAATCAATTGAACAAACACAAGCTTATAACAAGGAGGGATTTGTTGAAGAATTGGATGTTGATCGCTTAAATCTTCTTAAAAACAACTTAAGTTCTACCCTCACAACCCTCGAACAACAAATGCTCATTGCAGAAAAACTTCTGAAGTTTCAAATGGGGTTTGATGTAAATGCGGCCATTGAACTTACCGAAAGTCTCGATAATTTAATTTCACTTGCCCAAGCTGGCGTTGATACAGAGCCCAAATTCGACCCGAAGAATAACATCGATAAGTTATTATTAGACAAAGCGATGCAACTGCAAAAATTGGATTTAAAACGTCAACAAGCCAATTATCTGCCCACATTAAGTACGTTTTATACATGGAAAGAAAGTCGCATTACAAACGATTTCAATCAGCTAAACGACAATACCTTTCGCGTTCCAGGTGGTACTATTTTCGGGGTGAATTTAAGTATGCCTGTTTTTCAAGGACTCAGTCAATCGTCGCGAGTTAAGCAAGCCAAATTGAGTTTAAAGAAAATGGAAGTCCAGCAAATACAAGCTGAGCAAGGCATTGCACTGTCGTCGGCTCAAAGTTATACGGCATATATTGCAGCACTTAGCACTGTGATGAATTCAAAGGCTGCAGTTACCCTCGCGACACGCATTCGCGATCGTTCAAAAATTAAATATCAAGAAGGAGTTGGATCGAGTTTGGAAGTTATTCAAGCCGAAAACGACCTGCTTTCTTCACAAGCCAATTACATTTCTGCCATTCAGCAATTGTTGGATGCGCGCGTTTCCCTTGACAAAAACCTCAATAAATTTTGATCTTGTTACCAACCACTGTTATGAAAAATTTCCTATCACTTTCATTCATTTCATTCATTGTTTTTTCCTGTTCTTCTGGATCTGGTCTGGAGAAGAAAAAAGCCGAATTAGCCGAATATCAAGCACAATACGATGCATTAAAAATCAAAATTGCTGACTTAGAAAAAGAAATTGTGCGTCTCGATACTTCGGCTGAAATACGCAAACCCAAACTGGTAACATTAACTCCGGTTCAAACTGGGATTTTCAATCATTACATCGACGTTCAAGGAACTATTGACTCCGAAGAAAATATTGCCGTTCAACCAGGAATGCCGGGTCAAGTTACAAAAGTAAATGTTCACGAAGGGGATATGGTAAAAGCAGGTCAGGTGCTTGCTGAAGTGGATAACCGTGTAATACGTGAAAGCATTTCGCAATTGCAAACCAATGTAGATTTCGCCAAAACTGCATTCGAGAAACAACAACGATTGTGGAATCAGAAAATTGGAACTGAAATCCAATTCCTTCAGAGCAAAACACAGTTCGAATCGCTACAAAAAAACATGATTACGTTGCAAGCCCAATTGGACATGAGCAGAATCAAATCGCCAATTAACGGAATGGTGGATGCGGTAAATATTAAAGTAGGAGAATATGCAGCACCAGGAATGTTAGGCTCTTTTAGAGTTGTGAATTTTGGGAAGATGAAAGTTAAAGCCAAAATTGCGGATTCTTATATTGGGAAAGTGAAATTGGGTAATCCTGTCCGCATCTATTTGGCCGACATTAAAGATACCATCCAAGGGAAGATCAGCTTTGTGAGTAAGGTGGTGAATCCAATGACGCGTTCTTTCGATATTGAAATTGGATTAGGCGCAACATCAACCGATGTGCGACCTAACATGATGGCTTCTCTGAAAATAAACGATGAAAACATTGATAATGCGATGAGTGTTCAATCGAACTTGGTTCAAAAAGACCCCTCTGGAAGTATGTATGTGATGATTTCGGAGGGACGCGCTGCAAATATGAAAGCTCGTAAAAAACTTGTTAAAACTGGCATTTCATCGGGCGCTCGCATAATTGTTTTGGAAGGATTAAGTGGAAACGAGCAACTTATAGAAGCTGGATATCAAGAAGTTGTTGATGGGCAATTGATTTCTTTAAAATAATTCGGTAGCAAGCATCCAACCATGGAAAAAGAACATATAAAGAATTTCAAACCCACCAATTGGGCGATTAATAACAGCACTGCGATTTATATTTTCACAGTCCTAATCTCGCTTGCTGGAATCATTATTTTTCAACGCGTTCCGAAAGAGAAGTTTCCCGACATTGTTGTACCAACCATCTTTGTTTCAACAATTTATCCAGGTGCAAGTCCAGAGGATATCGAAAACCTCATCACCAAACCGATTGAGAAGGAAGTAAAATCTGTTTCTGGGATAAAGAAGGTGACTTCCAATTCCATTCAGGATTTCTCCTTGGTTGTGGTAGAATTCAATACTGGCGTAAACGTAGATATCGCTAAGCAGAAAATCTCGAATGCCGTTGATAAGGCCAAGAAAGATTTGCCAAATGACATGCGCAATGATCCGGGTGTTCAAGAAGTAAATTTCTCGGAATTCCCAATCATGAATATCAATGTGAATGGAGAATTTCCGCTCGATCAGTTAAAGAAGTATGCGGAAGACTTGAAAGATAGAATTGAAACACTTCCCGAAATTACACGCGTTGATATTATTGGGGCACTTACACGCGAAGTCCAGATTAATGTTGATCTGTATCGCATGCAAGCTCTCGGTATAACGTTTACAGACATTGAACGCGCCATTGGTAGTGAAAACGTTAATATTTCGGGTGGAGAAATTCGCATCGATGATTTACGTCGCACATTACGCGTTCGTGGAGAATTTTCGGATGTAAATCAAATCGGAAACATCACCATTCGCTCGGCAAGAGGCAATTTAGCCTATTTGAAAGACATTGCCGAAGTAAAAGATGGCTACAAAGACAAACAAGATTTTGCACGTTTGGAAGGTCGTCCAGTTATTACCATGAATGTGATAAAGCGTTCAGGTGAAAACTTGATTTCGGCTGCCGATAAAATCAAGGTGATTATTGATGAATACAAAGCCACGAAGTTTCCTAAAGGATTGGATGTAACCTTAACCGGGGACACCTCTATGGAAACAAAAACACAGTTGAACGACTTGGTGAATACCGTTATCATCGGATTTGTATTGGTTGTTTTGATTTTGATGTTTTTCATGGGATTACAAAGTGCCTTTTTTGTTGGGCTCGCTGTGCCATTGTCCATTTTGGTTGCCTTGCTTTTTATGCCATCCTTGGGTTACTCCATGAATGTGATTGTATTATTCTCCTTCCTTCTCGCACTCGGAATTATTGTCGACGATGCCATTGTGGTGATTGAAAATACCCATAGAATATTTCATAAGTACGATTTTGATATAAAGACCTCGGCTAAAGCGGCGGCGGGTGAAGTGTTCATGCCTGTTCTCGCTGGAACATTAACCACCATTGCCCCGTTTTTCCCTTTGTTATTTTGGCCAGGAATTGTCGGTGAGTTTATGGGATATCTTCCTGTAACACTCATTCTCACATTGTTTGCATCGCTATTTGTAGCGTTTATAATGAATTCAGTATTTGCCGTTTCCTTCATGAAACGCGATGAGCATAACCACAAAGCAAACGCAAAAGAACTGGTTAGGCCCGCTCTTATTTTTGGAGCACTTGCCTTGCTATTTCATGCCATGGGATCGACCGCTGTTGGAAATGTGTGTTTCCTAATGTTGGCACTTACGCCCGTATATTTATACCTACTTCGTCCTTTAACCCTTAAGTTTCAACTAAGTGTTTGGCCGCGCACAGTTGCTTCATACAAACGTTTAATAACCAAGTTGCTTGTTGGGAAACGCCCGATTGCCATGATCATTGGCGTTGTAGTGTTGTTTGTTATTTCACTTATGATTTTCACGGTCTCCAAACCCAAGGTGGAATTCTTCCCGAATGGACAACCGAATTTTGCCTATGTGTATTTGCAGATGCCTATCGGAACAGATGCTGAAGTGACCGACTCCGTTACTCGAATCGTTGAGAAACGTGTGTTTGAGGTGATCGGGAAAAACAATCCCAATGTAGAATCAGTAATTTCGAATGTAGGAATTGGTGCAGGCGATCCTCAAAATCCAGATCGTGTGGCAACGCCTCATAAAGGAAAGGTTTCCGTTGCATTTGTCGATTTCAGCGAACGTGAAGAATTCTCTACGTCTGAATGCTTGGAGAAAATCCGCGAGAATGTGAAAGGAATTCCGGGAGTGCGCATAACTGTTGATAAAGAATCGGCTGGCCCTCCAACAGGAAAACCCATCAATATTGAAATTAGCGGTGACGACTTTGACGAGCTTCAGAAAATTGAAGAGAAGATGCGTGCATCAATTTCGAAAGCAAAAATTGCGGGTATTGAAGAATTGCAAACTGACCTTCAGCGAAACAAGCCCGAAATCATCGTTACCATTGATCCCGACAGAGCATTGGCATTAGGAATGACAAAAGCGCAAATTGCGATGGAATTAAGAACGGGTTTATTTGGCAAGGAAATTTCGAAATTCCGTGATGCAGATGACGATGCGGAAATAACATTGCGCTTGGCTCCAGAATACCGCAATCAGGTGGAAGATTTATTGAATATGCAAATTTCGTTTTTAGATATGAGTTCGGGAATGTTTAAGCAGGTTCCAGCATCTGCCGTGGCTTCGGTGGACTATGAAAAAGCGTTCAGTTCTATCAATCGAAAGAATCAACGTCGTGTTGTAACGCTTTCTTCAAATGTGTTGAGTGGCTTTACGGCCAATGAAATTGTACGATCAATCAATCAATTAATTCCATCTCTTGAAGTTCCCGAAGGATATGAAGTAAAACTTACCGGTGAACAAGAGCAGCAAAAAGAAACTTCCGATTTCCTTGGATTGGCTTTCCTTGGTGCCCTTGCTTTAATGTTCTTGATTTTGGTTACCCAGTTCAACTCTTTGGTAAAGCCATTCATCATTTTCTCAACAGTGATTTTCTCTTTGATTGGTGTTTTCTTAGGATACGCTATCAGCGGGATGACATTCTCCATTGTGATGACTGGCGTGGGTATTTTCGCACTTGCGGGAATTGTAATTCGTAATGGAATTCTCCTCATCGAGTTCATCGACGAACTTCGTGCGCGAGGCATGAGTCCAGAAGAAGCCATTGCCGAAGGAGGTTCAACACGAATGACACCAGTTGTTCTTACAGCATCGGCTGCCATTTTAGGATTGATTCCGCTCGCCATTGGGGTGAACTTAGATTTCAACGAGTTATTTGTGCATTTCGAACCACACTTTTTCTTGGGTGGCGATAACGTTGCATTCTGGGGTCCTCTTGCATGGACCATGATTTACGGATTAATCGTAGCAACATTCTTAACATTGATGATTGTTCCTGCAATGTATCTTCTTTATCTACGTGTTAAGAAACGCTTTGGTATGGAAAAATCGGGCGAGAAAGAGCATGAGGGAACAGTCTTATAATTGTGAAAAGAATTATTCAATAAACAACAACCATTTCCCATACATTCTGTTTATTTGTAATTATTCAAATCAATAAAATCAACAAAAATGGCATTCGAACTTCCTAAACTATCTTACGCTTATGAAGCGTTAGAACCCAATATTGATGCTCGTACTATGGAAATTCACCATACGAAACATCATCAAGCCTATATCAATAACCTCAACGCTGCATTAACTGGCTCGGCCGACGAAGGCAAAAGCATTGAGCAATTGATGGCAAACATTTCCAAACTTCCAATGGCGGTTCGCAACAACGGTGGCGGACATTATAACCACAGTTTGTTTTGGGAAATTATGGGGCCAAACGCAGGTGGCGCTCCAACAGGCGAATTGGCCGATGCAATCAATCAAGCATTTGGTTCTTTCGATAAATTCAAAGAAGATTTTGCAAAAGCTGGAGCTACACGCTTTGGTTCTGGATGGGCTTGGTTAGTGAAGCACGATGGAAAATTGGTGGTAACATCTACACCCAATCAAGACAATCCTTTAATGGACCTTGCCGATGTTAAAGGCATGCCAATTCTTGGATTGGATGTTTGGGAACATGCTTACTATTTGAATTACCAAAATCGTCGTCCCGATTATATTTCAGCATGGTGGAATACTGTAAACTGGAATGTAGTTGCCGATCGTTTCAAAAAAGGTTAATTCAAACTCCTAAAGTACAAAATGCCTGGCGACTAATGTTGCCGGGCATTTTTATAAAATATATTCTCATAGATTATTTTTCTTATTCAATGAATCGTTCCCGTTCCGCAAGTCTGTTCGAAACTGCCAAAACATATTTTCCTGGAGGCGTAAATTCTCCCGTACGTGCTTTTAAATCGGTTGGAGGAACCCCGCTTTTTATTAAGAAAGGTGATGGAAGCAAACTTTGGGATGAGGATGGAAACGAATTCATCGACTTTTGTTTTTCATGGGGTCCGATGATTTTAGGTCACAATAACAGCAAAATCCGTGAACGCGTTTGGGATGCTATTCAAAACGGAACCTCTTTTGGTGCGCCGACTGAGATGGAAAACGAGTTGGCTGAATTGATTCTGAGTAACAACCGTTTTATTGAAAAAATTCGCTTTGTGAGTTCGGGAACCGAAGCGGTAATGTCGGCGCTAAGATTGGCGCGGGGTGTTACAGGGAGAGATAAAATTCTAAAGTTTGAGGGCTGTTATCACGGACATGTTGATTCCTTATTGGTTAAAGCGGGATCGGGATTGGTAACCTTCGGAAACTCTTCTTCGGCGGGAGTTACAAAAGGTGTTGTAAACGATACGGTTGTTATACCCTTGAATCGTATTGATTTGGTTCAACAAGCCTTCGACGAATTTAAAGATCAAATTGCAGCCGTTATTATTGAACCCATTCCAGCAAATAATGGCTTGTTGCAGGTTGGACCCGAATTTCTATTTTGCTTAGCATGTATTGCACGAAAAAATGGCGCACTCGTTATTTTCGATGAAGTAATTTCAGGATTCCGCATTGGTTTTGAGGGAGCTGCAGGTTTGTATAATATTGCACCAGACATTATTACCTACGGTAAAATTATTGGTGGTGGATTCCCCGTTGGTGCGTATGGTGCGAGCATGGAAATTATGAGCAATGTTTCGCCCGATGGCAATGTTTACCAAGCTGGAACGCTTTCTGGAAATCCGGTGGCAATGGCTGGAGGAATTGCTGCATTGACCGAATGTTTAAAACCTGGATTTTACGAGCAGTTGGATCTAAAAACGCAGCGATTTACTGATCGCATTTTGGAATATACCCTTTCTAAAAACTATCCGTTTCATATCTTCCGAAATGGTTCCATTTTCTGGCTATCGTTTGCCAATGAAGATATTCGGGCTGCCGAAGCCATCGACCCAAAGGGAATGGACAAATTCCGCATTTTGCATGCGTATCTTTTAGAAAACGGTGTGTATTTCGGACCTTCGGGATACGAAGTTGGATTTATCTCAGCCGCACATTCGGAACAGGATTTGGAAACTGCCGCAGAAAAAATATGTGCTGGTTTAGATTTGGCTTACGCCTAAAACATCGAAGCAAGGAAAATCATCCAAAAGTATTGATCCATCAAGGTTCCATCGAGCCAACCGGAATAATAATACTCGTTCGAATTTTCATCTGCCTTTGAAATCAGCCAACTTGTACTCGCGCAAGAAATAATCATGGCAAGCGTGTAGCCAGGTAAATAGTATCCTTGTTTGTAGCAAAAAAGAGCGATAAGCGTTACCAGAACTAATAGTACGCGACTGAAATTCTTTATGCCATCCACTCCCAATAAAGCGGCAAATGTTCGAACGCCATTTTTACGATCATGTTCCAAATCGCGAATATCGAATGGAAGCGTAATTGCGAAAAAGAAGAGGAAACGTTGCGATGCCGTATGAATAATGTTTGGGGCTAGAAGGGATTGAAAATGAAAATCAGGAAGTATTACTAAAGGCAAACAGACCGTTACGAAGGTCCAAACCCCAGCAACAAGGAATATTTTCACATACGATACATCCCGAAGTCGGATCCAGACACCTTCCTTCTTATAAATCGGAATCACATAAAACAAGGATATTAAAACAAAAGGGAACAGTATCCCGATTGTTTCCTTGTTAAAAAAAGCGAATCCTCCGGCAAGTGCCAGAATAAATCCTAAAAGGGTCAATCCAATTACATGATTCCGGTTTTTGATTATCCAATTATGTCGATCGGAGCTGTGTTTGGCATAAATGACTTTCATTCGGAAAAGCCGATGGAAATTGTAAATGAAAAGCGTTCCTCCAAAAATAAAAATTCCGGTAGTCGGTTTTTCTTGAATTTGAAATAGCTTTTCTGTTGCCCAAAACATGCAAACAGCGGCAAATGAAACCCAAATATTTCCAAAAACAACATAACGAAACAAGCGGTCAAGCCAGAACGGAAGTTTCATTTATTGAAGCACAAAGGATAATGTCGCCACTCCAAAAAGAAAGCCGAGCCCCGATCCAATGGCGCTTCTTCGAGAAACTAATCGTTTGGCCATTGTTCCGTATCCTTCTTTGTAAAATACATTATTTACAAATTTTTTATCGAAGCCCAATTCCTTTTTGTATTTGGGTTTCGAAGCCCCTTTCCATGCGGTATAGCCAACGATGAAAATAGGACCATAATAAAGACCTGTAGCCGATCCTAAGAAACCAAAAACAAAACCCCCTGCACCACTTTTGGTAGCTTGTTTTCCATAGTTATTTCGAGCATCTTGCTGGCCATGAATGTAATCGGCCATTTGTTCTTCATTTAAGTAGTTATTTTCGAGGGAGTCTTGTTTGTATAAAATTTCTTCGCCTTTTGATGAGGTTCTCACCGAATACAGTTTGTCAATTTCAATGATTCGTTCTTTCTTCTTTCCAAAAGGGATGTAGTAGACTTGGTCATTTTCGATTCGATATGCAGAAATAAATTTAGGTTCTCGATCAATCAATACAAGTGTATCTTGTGCTTCTAGTTCGATAGTGAAAACTGAAATAATACAAATGAATGTTAGCTTGGCTTTGAGCAATAAATTCATGGGCTAAATATAATGCTTCAAACCTACATTTTATAATATCCTTTCCAAAATCATTTTCCTTGAATTTGAACATGTATCTGCATCAATTGTTTGTATTTTCGTTGCTCAATAAAGTCAATATTTTTTCAATAAGTTTTTATTATGATTCACGATTTCGAATCCCGTCACATCGGACCAAATGCTGCAGAAACAGCTCATATGTTAAATGCAATCGGCGTCAATAGCTTAGATGAACTCATCGACAAAACAATACCTGCTTCCATTCGCAGAAAAGACACGATGAAGATTGCGCCTGCGCTTTCGGAATACGAATACCTTCAACACATTCGAACAATTGCATCCAAAAACAAGGTGTATAAAACCTATATTGGACTTGGTTATTACAATACGATTACCCCTTCAGTAATTTTACGGAACATCTTTGAAAACCCGGGTTGGTACACAGCTTACACTCCATACCAAGCAGAAATTGCGCAAGGTCGCTTGGAGGCCATTCTTAATTTCCAAACCATGGTTATGGATTTAACGGGAATGAAATTGGCCAACGGTTCTTTACTCGATGAAGCCACTGCTGCATCCGAAGCCATGCACATGTTTTATGCAATGCGCAACCGCGATCAGGTGAAAGCCAATGCCAATGTGTTTTTCGTTTCAGAAAAATGTTTCCCTCAAACCATCGAACTTCTTCAGACACGTTCGGCTCCTTTGGAAATTGAACTTCTCATTGGAAATCATCAAACTCTTGTTTGGAACGAGCGCATTTTTGGAGCAGTTGTTCAATACCCCGATGTGGATGGAGAAATTCACGATTACAAAGAATTTACTGCACAAGCCAAAAAACAAAATGCGTATGTCTGTGCCTGTGCCGATTTAATGAGTCTTGTTCTTTTAGCTCCTCCGGGCGATTGGGGTGCCGATTGTGTTGTGGGTTCAACCCAACGTTTTGGTATTCCAATGGGTTACGGCGGACCACATGCTGCGTATTTTGCAACGCATGAAGATTTTAAACGACATATTCCAGGTCGTATTATTGGTGTTTCAATCGACTCACACGGAAATCGTGCTTTGCGCATGGCATTGCAAACCCGAGAGCAACATATCAAACGCGATAAAGCAACATCAAACATTTGTACTGCTCAAGCACTTTTGGCCATTATGGCATCGATGTATGCGGTGTACCATGGGCCCGATGGATTGAAGCGTATTGCAAACAAAATCCATTCTGCCACACGACATTTAGCCGAACGATTAAGCAGTTTGGGTTATAATGTTAAAACCTCAAGTTATTTCGACACAATCCGCATTGGACTTAATGAACTTTGCACACAGGGACTTTTGAATAAACGCGCCATACAACGCGAAATCAATCTGCGTTATGAATCAAATGGAGATGTGTGTTTAACCATTGATGAAACAACTTCACGCGCAGACCTTCAGCATTTGCTTGATCTTTTTGCAGGCGCTGCAGGAAAAGAAGCCGGTGCCGTTGAACCCTTTGCATCAAAACCATTTTGGGATTCACTTGGACGTAAATCTGAAATCCTAAAAGAATCGGTTTTCAATAGCTTTCATTCGGAAACCGAAATGATGCGCTACATTAAACGATTGGAAAACAAAGATCTTGCTTTGAATCATTCCATGATTTCTCTTGGTTCTTGCACCATGAAGCTGAATGCTGCATCGGAATTAATGCCTTTGAGTTTACCTGAATTTGGTAATCTTCATCCTTTTATTCCTGTAGATCAAGCTGCTGGCTATCACCAAATGTTTGATGAATTAAGTAGCGATTTATGTCAGTCGACTGGTTTTGCTGCCATTTCACTTCAACCAAACTCCGGTGCACAAGGCGAATACGCAGGTTTGATGACCATCCGTGCGTACCATATTAGTCGCGGCGATGGGCACCGAAATATTGCATTAATTCCTTCATCCGCTCACGGAACGAATCCGGCTTCGGCTGTAATGGCAGGCATGGATGTGATTGTGGTAAAATGCGATGAAAGCGGAAATGTGGACATCGATGATTTACGTGGGAAGGCAATTCAACATCGTGATAATTTATCCGCCCTGATGGTAACGTATCCATCAACACATGGTGTTTTCGAAGAAGGAATTCGGGTAATTACAGATATTATCCACGAAAATGGTGGATTGGTTTATATGGATGGCGCC
>JBBALS010000003.1:11423-27196 GCA_040402915.1 Flavobacteriales bacterium | reverse complement strand
AAAACAGAAAGCATATTTTTCTTGAATGCAATAAGTTTATCTTTCAAAATACGTGCCTTACCTCCCGAACCATCAGGAGCTTCTCCACACATAATACGAGTACAATTGTCGTATTTGTCTTTGTTTTGAACACTACCAAGTTTCGCAGCAAGCGTGTCGGCAACCTCTTTTCCAACCTGATCTTCTGCAGAAATTAATTCAACTTGAATGTCATGAATTAATTTATGAACTTCATCCGACCATTTTTTAACCTTAACGGAATTTTCAAAAGGAATTTTTGCACGCGTAGGTTCAAGTGATAATTGTTCCTTTAAAGCGGCATATAAGGTTGTATTGTTTGTCTCGAAGTTTGTATTCGTTTTAACTAGACCATTATTCATGACAACAAAAGCCTCAAGAATTTCCTTGGATACATTTAAGGCAAGAAGTGCCGTTAGTACCAAGTACATCATCCCAATCATTTTTTGTCTTGGGGTTTCTTTACCTCCACTCATTAGTTCTTTGTTTTGTTTTTAATTAATAAAATTATAGAACTATAGTCTTAACGATTAATGTTCATGGCAGTTAACATGTTGCCATAAACCGTGTTAAGTGAAGTTAGATTCGAAGTCAATTGAGACATTTCCTCTTTATATTTCTTAGTATCTGCAACAGATTCATGAAGATTGCTCATCAATGACTCAATACCAGTGTATAATTTGGCCGTTGCCTCAGAATGCTGAGTAGCGCCTCTTAATTGAAGTTCGTAAATAGTATTTAACTCAGTTAAATTTTTAGATACACGCTGAAGTTGCTCTCCGTATGTAGCACCATCTTCATTCGTCATCGACAATCCTGTTAATGACTCAGATGCTTTGATGTATGTTTCAGAAAGCCCGTCAACACTTTGAGATGCTTTTTTAATGCTTGAAACATATTCGTTCGTAGCAACAGAAGCATCAGTAATGTCTGCTAATTTTGATGTGTTGTCACCTAGTGTTTTTAAGCTATTACCTAAGCTTGCGATCAACTCAGGACCAACTTTTGCTTCCTCAAGCATTTTGTCTAATTGCTGGGATACACCATCTTTGTTTGATGTAACAGCTTTTTTGGTATGCCCGTCTTCATCATCATGCATTCCTGCTAATTCAGGATAAACTAATGACCAATCTGGATCTTCATGTGGTTTTTCAAATGCAGAAATTGCGAAAATTACAGCCTCGGTAAGTAGACCAACAGTTAACATTTCATTCGCTCCAGGCCAGTGAAGAATTTTAAAAAGGGCCCCTACGATAACGACTGCAGCTCCAAGTCCGTAGACCATACCCATAAATCGTTTCCCTTTTTTTGATGCAAGAAAATTAGCCATTGTTTTTTTTGTTTTTTAAGTTAGAAGTAAGTGAACTGATTTATTTGTTATTTATTATTCTGCAATATCATTTTTATCTCTACCGATGTAAGACACAACACATCGAAATCCGATATAACATTTTGCTGTGTCTTGGTATTCATATGTACGCGTTCCTGCTTGAAGAAAATAAGAAACATCTTTCCAAGAACCTCCACGAATTACTTTTCTTTTCAGAGCAATTGGATCTTCGTTTTTAGCTTCGTACGTATAGTCTGCACTGTTATCATGAGAAAAATTGTAAGCCGATTCATCAAAGGCATTTGATGTCCATTCTGCAACATTTCCGGCCATGCAATATAAATCATAACCATTTGGATTATAAGAATCGGCTCTTAAAGTTGTAAGACCACCATCATCGATATAATTACCACGTAAAGGTTTAAAGTTAGCAAGGAAACATCCAACACTGTTTCGTATATATGGACCACCCCAAGGATAAGGACTTAAATCAAGGCCGCCACGAGCAGCATATTCCCATTCTGATTCAGTAGGAAGCCGATAATTCTGTTCGTAAGATTCACCCTCTGAATATAAGAATCCGTTACGGACGTTCGTTCTCCAAATACAAAATGCACGAGCCTGTTTCCAATTAACACCAACAACAGGATAGTCGTCATAACCAGGGTGCCAAAAGTACATATTGGTTAGGGGTTCGTTATATGAATATGTGAAATCATGAATCCAAGCAAGTGTATCTGGGTAAATTGCAGTGGTTTCTCTTTTAATAAAAACAGAACGATCTTTTAATCCTTGAGCTCTGCTTCCTCTTTGAGCAGCAGCTTGATAATCAATCCACCAGTATTCGTATAAAAACTTACGGGTATCAAATTCTTTTCGACCATAAAAACGTTCGTTTTCTGGAAGATACATTGGTTCGAGCGCCTCTCTGAAATCTTCATTTTGGAAATCAAGGCGTTCTTCCCAATTTAAATAGGGAGTTGGGTAGTCGGTTCCGAATTCGTCTGTGGTAACAAGATAATCCTCATTTTCTTCACCAATAATTCTTCTTGCCAATGAATCTCTAACCCAATTTACAAACTGGCGATATTCGTTGTTTGTAATTTCAGTTTGATCCATGTAGTAAGCAGGAAGAGATACTGTTTTACTTTGAGAGGTCAAACCAAAACCAACATCTTGATCGCTTGGCCCCATGTTAAAGGACCCCATTGGAATGTATACCATTCCGTATGGATCTTCTTGGAACCAATTTTTTCTTCCTTCAACACCAGTCAAATAACCATTACCGCTATTTCCACAACCCGAAAGGATTAATATGAAAATTGTTAAAGTCGCAAATGGAAAGATGACTCCTCTTTTCAGGGGCTTAGTCATAATATTTATTGTTTGGTGAAAATTAAACGTGAAAGTCAAAAAACAATTGTGTATAAACGGTTAATAATTTTTGGGGTAAACGAAGATTGGAAATGGAGGTTTCAACGAAAACCTATAAATATCTTACGTTGCGGTAAATTTGCCGAGGCTTCTCTATTTTTATTTTGAAGCAATAGTTAATCATAAACTCCAATGTATTGCTATTGTATTTGTTCAATGATGACGTGTTTACATCATAAGCAATTCCAACTCTAAGTCCTTTATATACATCTGCACCCAACATTACAATAACCGCATCTTGTAAACGATATGACAATCCTCCCCAATATTTGTTTTTATAATGCACGTTACAATTAATGTCAAATTGAGTTTTGGCAGCATTTTTAATAAAAATGGATGGCCGAATTTCAATATCAGGATTTACTTGGTAGTGGTATCCGGCAGTAATATAATAATGTCTGCGAGATTGGTATGTAGATGTACCTAAATCAAATGTTGATTGAGGTAAATGTGTAGAAGATAATCCTGCGTAAAATGTTTTACTTGTATAGTATGCACCCAGGCCCGCATCAAAAACGGTTGAACCAACTGAAGAAGTAGGGATGGAACTATCTGTATTATCTAGTGGCTTTAATAAAGAACCATCCAAGGTTTTATTCATCATCCCTAAATCTAAACCCAAACCTAAAGTGCCGTCTTTTAATTTTAGGTGATATGAATAAGCAAGTTTGGCATAAACGTTATTCTCAACACCAATCTTATCTTGAACCAACGTAAGACCCACTCCACCCTTTATAGCTTGTATTGGCAAATCAACACCAAGTACAAATGTTTTGGGCGCGCCTTCAAAACCCATCCACTGGCTTCTGTTAATACCCGTAACGCAAATAGCACCTGATGTTCCAGCATAACCGGGGTTAAACATCAATCGATTAAACATATTTTGACTAAACTGAGGATCTTGCTGGGCATTAGCCACAAAAACCATTGAAAAAAGAAAGGCAAGTGTTATCCGTATTTTCATTTTATCCGTGTTTGTTCTCTGTTTAATCCAATTAGGGTGGCTAAAATACGTAAATAAAAACGTCTCTTGCAACATGTGATGTGAATAAACGGTTAATAAATAATATTGAATATAGGTTAAGTGTCTGAAATACAGCGATAAATCTTTACATTAACTTTTGATATGTTTGCCACCAAGTATCAGGAATTTCGCCTTTCATGGCTTGTTGGTAGTCTTCATAAGAGCATGGAACGATTCGATGTTTCTTATATTTCCCTTTTGAATGATCATTCATAGGAACATTCATCCACCATCTGCCATTAAAAATGTTTTTGTAAAACACGAGTTCTTCATTAACATTTTCGGGTGATAACTTATATGTAGTGTATGCATCTCCTTCTCCTACAACTCCATCAGAACTTCTACTTACAACCCCATCAATAAAATGCCATATTAATTGGGCTATTAACATGGGTGTAATAGAATTTAATTTTGGACTATTTATCCAACCAAAAATCCCCAACATGCTTAATTTATTACTTATTCCAGCATAACGTATTAATTGACAGGCCTCTTCAGCGTACAAACCATTGGGGCCGAGGTTGATGTTACAATCGCTATCTGAAGCACGAATAGCTCCAATATCAAAGCTCACAAAATCGGCATTTCTGAATAGTGGCTCGGTAGATGAAATGGTTTTCCGAATTTGACCCAAACGATGTAAATCAAAATGCAAATCCGTTAATGTCTTTAGCATTTCGGTATTTGATAAATATGATTGATAGCCCAAAAGGGCATAATTAAAAAGATAATTAGGCGCGTGTGACAAAACAAATGAAAGCCAGTTCGAGTTTCCGGGAAATGGAATGTCTTCATTTAAGTCGGGTCGTTCATCAATAGAAAGGAGATTTACGGTTTGTTCTCTATTACAATAGGACAAATACATTTGATATGTCACTGATTGATCAGGAGAAATAACAATTGGAATGGATCCATAATCACGAATTCGTCCAAGCGCCTCCTGAAGTTCATCAGAATTCCCTATAAAAATGCCGGCATCGGCACACATGAAATTTTTTGAAGTTATATATAGAGAATAAAAGCATTCTCTTATCAGCTTTAATAAAGATTCCTCGCCAGTTTCACATACAGATAATAAAACAATAGATGGAGCTTCTTGACGAATCATTTGCTCCATCGAATATGCTTCAATCGTTCGTCCTATGCTCGAAACAGGCCAATCTCGACCCTTTAATTCATGAACTTGCTGTAGATCTAAATGCGTTAAAAGATTCACGGTATATTAGATTATTTCTTTCCTCTTTTTATTTTCTTAGGTTTATTCGCTTCGTCTGCAATAATAGTTAGGCAATCGTTTAATGAAAGCGTTTTAGGATCGCGATCTTTTGGAATTTTAAAATTCTCCTTTCCTTGCGAAATATAAGGTCCGAAACGACCATTCAACACTTGTATTTCGGGTTCTGAATCAGAAAATCGAGTAATTACTTTTTCTGAATCGGCTTTTCGTTTCGCTAAAATTATTTCAATTGCTCGTTCTTGATCAACAGATAATGGATCATCCGTTTTGGGAAGCGAATAAAATGAACTATTGTGACGAACATACGGACCAAAACGCCCAGCTCCAATGGTAACATCTTTGCCTTCAAATTCGCCAAGGTTTCTAGGTAATTTAAATAGATCTAATGCCTCCTCAAGTGTTATTGATTCTAAACGTTGCCCCGATTTCAAATTCGAAAATTTCTTTTCTTCATCATCACTTTCACCTATTTGAGCCAAGGCCCCATAACGACCAATTCGAACGTAAACATTTTTACTTGTTTTGGGATCTAATCCTAAAAGTCTAGCTCCAGTTGCTCTTTCCGATTCAACTAATGTGCGCTCAACTTCTACATGAAATGGGTTGTAGAAGCCATCAATCATTTTGGTCCATTCCTGCATTCCTTCTGCAATTTCATCGAATTCCTTTTCAACCTTAGCGGTAAAATGGAAATCCATGATTTGAGCGAAATTTGTCATCAAGAAATCATTCACAACGGTTCCAATGTCGGTTGGGAATAATTTATTTTTTTCTGCACCAGTAATCTCTGTCTTTTTCTCCGACTTAATTTCTTTGTTTTTCAGCGTGAGTAACGTATAATTTCTCTCGCTTCCTTCACGATCTTCCTTAATTACATAATTTCTTTTTTGAATAGTAGAAATTGTCGGCGCGTATGTTGATGGTCTTCCTATACCAAGCTCCTCCAGTTTTTTAACGAGTGACGCTTCTGTGTATCGTGGCGGGCTATTGGGATATTTCTCGGTGATTGACATTTCATCGAGAGCTAAAGCCAAGCCTTTTTCAACAGGAGGTAAAAGCCCAGATCCATCTTCTTCTTCTGAATTCTCATCCGTCGATTCGATATACATCTTAAGGAAACCATCAAACACAATAACTTCTCCGTTTGCTTCTAGTTGCTCATTGAGGGTTGAAATATTCACTTTTACAACCGTTCTTTCCAATTCAGCATCTGCCATTTGTGAGGCAAGCGTTCTCTTGTATATCATTTCATACAAACGCTTTTCCTGCGCATCTCCACCCGATGTTGGGTTTTCCATATACGTTGGACGAATTGCCTCGTGAGCTTCTTGTGCCCCCTTGCTCTTAGTAGTGAATTGTCTTTGCTTGTGGTAGCGTTCGCCAAATTGAGAAACAATTTGATCTTTAGCTGCATTAAGAGCGGTTTCTGAAAGATTAACAGAATCTGTTCTCATGTATGTAATTTTCCCCGCCTCATATAATTTCTGGGCTAGAACCATCGTCTGGGAAACAGAATAACCTAGTTTACGAGAAGCCTCCTGTTGAAGTGTTGATGTTGTAAATGGCGCCGAAGGAGTTCTTTTTGCTGGTTTTTTTTCTACACTTCCTATGGAGAACAATGCGTCCTTGCATTTTTCAAGGAATGTCATCGCGTCGGTTTCCTTTTCAATTTTTTGTGGAAGCGTTGCCTTCAGTACGTATGCTTTTTCTTTATGCTTGAAAGATAATAAAGCCACGACTCTATATGCCGATACCGATAAGAACCCGTTTATTTCGCGTTCCCGATCAACCAATAGTCTAACAGTAACCGATTGAACACGACCTGCAGAAAGAGACGGTTTTATCTTTTTCCATAAAATGGGCGAAAGCTCATAACCAACAATACGGTCAAGTATCCTTCTTGCTTGTTGAGCATTAACCAAGTTATAGTCAATCGTCCTTGGAGAATCGATAGCTTTTATAATTGCTTGCTTGGTAATTTCATGAAAAACAATCCTTTTGGTTTTGGCCTCATTCAAATTCAACGCTTCAAAAAGATGCCATGAAATTGCTTCTCCCTCCCGGTCCTCATCGGAAGCCAACCATACAGTTTCTGCTTCTTTCGATAATTTTGTGAGTTCTTTTATTATGTCCTTCTTGTCGGGAGAGATTTGATATTGTGGGGCATAATTATTTTTTATGTCGATGGAAATATCCGATTTAGGTAAATCGCGAATATGCCCAAAGCAAGATTTTACAATATAATCGGACCCAAGAAATCCCTCAATGGTTTTTGCTTTAGCCGGGGACTCAACAATAACAAGGTTTTTGGCCATAATTTAATTTTTTATTAAAGAATATTGTCGGCAAAGAAACAGAAAGAATTCGGGCATAAGCAAATTAAATCAATCTTAATCCTTACAGCTCGGCTTTAAAAAACAGAAAAAATGCATCGCGACATGCCTGTGACATATTGTCACAACGTCGGTATTACCTACTTTTGCCTACCAAATAATATCATGAAAGACCAATTATCAAAAGACATTGATGAATCAAGACAAGGCGAGTTGCTTGTTTTGCCGATACAAAGCAATTCGGCTCAAACAAAAAAGATGTTTATTGAAAGCTATGGTTGTGCAATGAATTTTGCGGATAGTGAAATTGTAGCATCCATTTTAATAAATGAAGGATTTTCAACTACGTCAAACATTAATGAGGCAGATTTGATTTTTGTAAATACCTGCGCCATTCGAGATAACGCAGAACAGCGCGTTCGTCAAAGGTTAACAGAATATAATAAAGTAAAAAAGAAAAACCCCGATTTAATTATTGGCGTTTTGGGTTGTATGGCAGAGCGACTTAAGTCGCAGCTTATGGAAGAGGAGAAGTTGGTAGATATGGTTGTTGGTCCCGATGCATATCGAGATTTGCCCAATCTAATTTCTATTGCAGAAGATGGAAGAAAGGCCATCAACGTTATTTTATCGAAAGAAGAAACATATGCCGATATTTCTCCGGTAAGACTTGGTGGAAATGGAATTACAGCATTTGTATCGATAACACGTGGTTGCGACAATATGTGTTCGTTTTGTGTTGTTCCGTTTACACGAGGAAGAGAAAGAAGTCGCGATCCAGAAACTATTATTAAAGAGGTTGTTGGTCTTTATGAAAACGGTTACCGTGAAGTGACTTTGCTCGGGCAAAATGTTGATTCTTATTTATATTCTGGAGGTGGTTTAAAGAAGGAAATTTACTCGGAAGAAGAATTAAATTCGGCAGTTAGCTTTTCTCAATTACTTGAAATGGTTGCGCTTGCATCCCCCAATATGCGTATCCGGTTTTCAACATCCCATCCCAAAGACATGTTGGATAGTGTTCTTGAAATAATGGCGCGCTACCCGAATATTTGCAACTATATTCATTTGCCTGTTCAATCGGGCAGTACGGAATTGCTCGAAAAAATGAATCGTGGATATTCTCGAGAATGGTATATGGAACGAATTCTATCCATTAGAAGAATAATTCCAGGCTGCGGAATATCATCCGATATTATTACGGGATTTTGTTCAGAAACAGAGGAGCAACACCAAGATACTCTGAGTTTGATGGAATTCGCTGAATTCGACTTTTCATACATGTACAAGTATTCGGAAAGACCTAAAACGCTCGCCGAAAGAAAGTACAAAGACGATATAACTGAAGAAACAAAAAGCCGCCGACTTACTGAAATCATTCATCTTCAAGGACGTTTGTCAATAGAAAGTAACAAGAAGGATATTGGAAAAACCGTTCGTGTTCTTGTTGAAGGATTTTCAAAACGCTCTGAAGATTTTGTGTCTGGAAGATGTTCGGAAAACAAAATGGTTGTTTTTCCCAAGGAAAACTACAAGCCAGGCGATTTAGTAGATGTTCTCATTCACGATTGTACTCAAGCAACATTATTAGGCAAAGCGATTTCATTAGCAGCGGGGCATTAAGGATATAAAAATGAATCTTCAAGACATAAAAAACCGATTTGGAATTATTGGCTCTTCGCCTTCACTCGATCGTGCAATAGATACTGCTTGGCGTGTTGCGGCAACCGACCTAACTGTTTTTATCACAGGAGAAAGCGGAACAGGAAAAGAAGTTTTTTCAAAGGTGATTCATAGCTTTTCAACGAGAAAGCACGGTTCGTTCATTGCAGTTAATTGTGGCGCAATTCCAGAAGGAACTATAGATTCCGAGCTGTTTGGACATGAGAAAGGATCGTTTACAGGAGCCAACGAAGCGCGAAAAGGATATTTTGAGGTAGCAAGCGGAGGAACAATATTTTTGGATGAGGTGGCCGAACTTCCTCTTCAAACGCAAGTCCGCCTTTTACGTGTTCTCGAAACCGGAGAATTTATTAAAGTGGGATCATCCAAAGTGTTAAAAACAGATGTGCGCATTGTTGCGGCAACCAATGTGAACATTCCGGATGCAATTGAAAAAGGGAAGTTTCGTGAAGACCTGTTCTACCGATTAAATACGGTTCCAATTATAATACCCGCATTGAGAGAGCGCGGAAATGATATTGCACTTCTATTTCGGAAGTTTGCCGCCGATTTTGCCGATAAATATAAGATGCCTCCTATTCGCCTTGATGATTCGGCTCAACAATCACTTATAAACTATCGTTGGCCCGGAAATGTAAGGCAACTTAAAAATGTAACCGAACAAATCTCCATAATTGAAAACGAGCGTAATGTAACGGCTGTTATTTTAGCTCAGTATTTACCCGGTCCAAATGGCAGCATGGTCCCTGCTTTAATTAAGCAAGATTCGGTAAGCGACTTTTCTGAAAGAGAAATATTGTATAAGGTCCTGTTTGACATGAAAAAGGACATGGTCGACATGAAGAAAATGATGTTGGGTATGCTTCAAAATGGCATTGATGACAAGCATCTTCAAGAAGAAAATGCCCAGTTTATAAATAAGTTATATAGCGATATTCAGCAGCCACAATTTTATCAATCGGCCCCAACATCTTCAACGCCACCACCAACGTCTTCTTCATTCATAACGCCAGTTAATCCGCCATTAACCGACCATGTTGAAGTAGAGGAAGAAAGTTTATCTATTGAAGGAAGAGAGAAAGAACTCATCATAAAAGCCCTCGAAAAATACAGAGGAAGAAGAAAAAACGCATCCAAAGAACTTGGAATTTCTGAAAGAACGCTTTATCGAAAAATTAAAGAATACGGTATAAATCTCTAACATGAAACATCTAGCTTTCCTATTGCTAAGTTTGGTTTTGGTTTCTTGTAAATTGTCTTTATCTGGAGGTAATTATGGAGAAGCGAAAAGCATTTCGATTGCGTTCTTTCCAAACAATGCCGCCCTTGTTCAGCCAACATTAAGCCAATCGTTTACAGAAGATTTACGAAACTTTTTCCAAACACAAAGTCCACTTGCACTTATCTCGAAAGGCGGAGATTTGCATATTGAAGGCGCAATAACCGACTATAGAGTTAGTCCCGTTGGAGTTAGTAATCAGGCAGCATCTTCCAATCGTTTGACAATCACAGTCAATGTTAAATTCACGAATTCGAAAGATTCAACCAAAGACTTTGACACAAGTTTCTCTCGCTTTGTTGATTTCCCAAGCACACAAAACATTTCTTCCATTGAACGAGAGCTTGTAAGTCAAGTGAATCAGCAATTAATTCAAGACATCTTTAACAAAGCATTAATTAACTGGTAATGAATAAGGCCGAGTTTTTAAAATGTGTGAATTTGTCATTACCATCTCTTCCGGAGACGAATGGTAATTTGAAAGAAATCATAAAGAGCTTCCCTTATTTTCAAGCCGCACATATTTTATTTGCTCGCTCATTAAATCAATCAAACAATATTTTATTTTCAGATGCATTAAAGAATGCCGCCCTTTATTCTGGAAACAGAAGGTTGCTATTTGAACTAGTTAACGTTCATAATAAATCAGAAAGCGCCACACCTATTGCAGAAAAAAACATTGAGCCAAGCACAAATACTAAATCTGAATTAAAAAACGAAGTCGAAGAATTTGTATCTAATGAAATTGAGGCAACGGCTCAAATAGAAAACCACAAAGATGTAATTGAGTCAACCCCAATTGATCCGATTATTGAACCAAAAATTTCTATCCAAACAGACCCTCTTCCGCCAGAGATAGACTTTTCGAGAGAAAAGGACAGTTTTTTAGGGTGGCTCAATAAGTTAAACAAGAACCCAGAGAAAAACGATTTGCCCGCGCGCCAACCCCTAATTAGTCCTAAAATTGAAAAAGAACAAGTGGATAATTTAGTTGACCGCTTTATTCAAACAGACCCAAGAATAAGTAAACCAAGCAAAGCGGAATTCTTTTCTCCAATACAAATGGCTAGAAAAAGTGTGGAGGATAATGACATGATTGTATCGGAAACATTGGCCAGAATATACATAGATCAAGGCAATGTAGAAAAGGCGATACACATCTTTCAGAAATTAAGTTTGTTATATCCAGATAAAAACACTTACTTTGCCGCCCTTATTCTAAAACTGGAAAAACCTGATTTGCTATGATTGGTATACTTTCAGCACTCATAATTCTTGTATCAATTCTTTTGATTCTCGTAGTGCTAGTTCAAAATTCTAAAGGCGGTGGACTTTCTTCCACATTTGCATCAAGTAATCAAGTAATGGGCGTCCGCAAGACAACCGACTTTTTGGAAAAATCCACTTGGGCTTTGGTTGCAGCCCTTGTTGTTCTTTGCCTTTTCGCAACAGTTATGAATAAACCAGGAGAGCAGAAGCTACAGCAATCGGTTAGTCAGGAAAAAGCGGAATCTGCTACTGAAACTGCTCCTGCCGCAAAACCTGCACCTGCACCTGCACCCGCACCTTCTAATACTGTTCCCGTAACTCCCGTTCCGACCCCGGGAAATTAAACGAATTTCACAATACATTATTAATGTGTCAGTCTGTCACCAGGCTGACATTTTTTTTTGTAATAACGCGTGTAGTCTGACAAATTTGTCATTTAACCCCAATGGCATATCATTCGCTAAGCGGCGCGCATAACCATAAAAATAAAATTATTATGTCTGATATTTCTATCCGTCCTTTACAGGACAGAGTGCTTGTTGAAGCCGCTCCGGCAGAAGAAAAAACGGCTGGAGGCATTATTATTCCAGATACAGCAAAAGAAAAACCACAAAAAGGCCACGTTGTAGCTGTTGGCAATGGCAAGAAAGACGAGCCAATGACAGTAAAAGTGGGCGATGAGGTTTTATACGGCAAGTATGCCGGAACAGAAATTTCTGTTGGTGGCAAAGACCTCTTGATTATGCGCGAATCAGATATTTTCGCAATTCTTTAATTCAAATAGTAAATACTGAAAAAAAATGGCAAAAGACATAACATTCAATATTGAAGCACGCGACCAATTAAAAAAGGGCGTTGATGCATTAGCTAATGCAGTAAAAGTAACACTTGGGCCAAAGGGTCGTAATGTTATTATTGACAAGAAATTTGGTGCGCCATCAATAACCAAAGACGGCGTTTCAGTTGCTAAGGAAATAGAATTAAGCAACCCTATCGAAAATATGGGAGCTCAGATGCTAAAGGAAGTGGCTTCAAAAACTGCAGATGTTGCAGGAGATGGAACTACTACAGCAACCGTTTTGGCGCAAGCAATTATTACTGCTGGTTTAAAACATGTTGCCGCCGGAGCAAATCCAATGGATTTAAAACGAGGAATTGACAAAGCGGTAGCTATTGTTGTTGAGAATTTGAAACTTCAAAGTAAAGCTGTTGGTGATGACAATCAAAAAATTGAGCAGATAGCAACGATTTCTGCAAATAACGATTTTGCCATTGGTAAATTAATCGCTCAGGCGATGGATAAAGTAAAGAAAGAAGGCGTAATTACAGTTGAAGAGGCCAAAGGAACCGAAACAACAGTTGAAGTTGTAGAGGGTATGCAATTCGATCGCGGATACATTTCTCCTTATTTTGTAACGGATACCGAGAAAATGCAAACCGTTCTTGAAAATCCATACATATTGATTTACGACAAGAAAATTTCAACAATGAAAGACCTTCTCCCAATTCTTGAGAAGAGCGTTCAAAGTGGTCGTCCTTTATTGATTATTGCAGAAGATGTAGATAGCGAAGCGCTTGCTACATTGGTAGTAAATAAAATCCGTGGATCTCTTCGTATTGCAGCAGTTAAGGCGCCTGGTTTTGGTGATCGCCGTAAGGCAATGCTAGAAGATATTGCTATCTTAACTGGAGGTCAATTAATTTCAGAAGAACGCGGGTACAAATTAGAAAATGCTGATTTGACTTATTTGGGAAGTGCCGAAAAGATTACCATCGACAAGGAAAATACAATCATTGTAAATGGAGCAGGTGCGAAAGAAGATATCGTATCGCGTGTTAATCAGATTAAAGCACAAATTGAAAATACAACATCCGATTACGATCGCGAAAAACTGCAAGAACGTTTAGCTAAACTAGCTGGTGGTGTTGCGGTATTATATGTAGGAGCGGCTACTGAAGTTGAAATGAAAGAGAAGAAAGACCGTGTTGATGATGCACTCCACGCAACTCGCGCGGCCGTTGAAGAAGGTGTTGTTCCTGGTGGTGGAATTGCTTACATCAGAGCAGTCGAATCGCTTAATAATGCTAAAGGAATTAACGATGACGAAACATTTGGTTTTAACATTGTTAAACGTGCTTTGGAAGAGCCGCTTCGTCAGATTGTTGCGAATGCAGGGGGCGAAGGTTCAATCGTAGTTCAGAAAGTAAAAGAGGGATCTGGTGATTTTGGATTTAATGCTCGTACAGATGTATATGAGAATCTTTTTGCTGCGGGCGTTATTGACCCTACAAAAGTAACACGTGTTGCCCTCGAGAATGCTGCTTCTATTGCAGGAATGCTTTTAACAACGGAATGTGTTTTGTCCGAAATCAAAGAAGAGTCTCCTTCAGGAGGAGGCGGAATGAACCCTGGAATGGGCGGTATGGGTGGAATGATGTAACATTTATTAATTTAAAATAGCCCCGTGTTTAAATAAAACACGGGGCTATTTTATTAAACTTTCCTATTTTCTTACAAATCGAAAAAAACAGCAAACAAGTTTTTGTTTTTTTCGTAAGTTAGCAACACCATGTTAACTATAAGAACATATCTCATTGTGATTTTACTTTTGGGTAATATGTGTCTGAACGCCCAAATGTATCAATTGGGGGGAAATGTTTCTTATTTTGCTTCTCAGCTCCTTTCAAATACAATGCGCTATGATGGAGGAGATTCAACATATATTTTTACAGGAGGGAAAAGTGCCGGATTGGTTGTAGCGCGCTATTTCGACAAAGGCGGTTATTATTCCAAAAAAGTTTACGGCATAAAGTTGGAAACAAACTTTTGTCAAGTAGACCAGTCATACAAATTTTTCCCCGGTCAAGGTATCATCGACCCTGATGTATTTTATAGATATCGTATTAAGTTATCCTATATCGACATTCCATTAATGTTTACTATGTGCCCAACACACCATCAAGGTTTAACATTTGAAGTGGGCCCTCAAATTAGTTTTCTTAACAAAGCAAAAGCAGTTCTCGAAGAATCCAAAAATACATCACCTGTTATTCCGGTGGTGAATACGCACACATTTAATCCAATTACATTTGGTATAGTTGCAGGAGCCGGTCTGTATTACAGCTTTACCGAAACTTTTGCAATAACAACAACATTCAGAGCTTTGTATGGTGTTTCTTCATTAATAAAATCAGGGTATTCTTCAACAAGTATTTCGCCAGATAGAAGACTCTCATTGGGAATTACGGCGCAATTTGTTTACAAGATTAATAAGTACGACGCCCAGAAAAATAAAGGATATAAGTACTACGCGCGGAAGAATTTAAGAAAATGAGCTTTCTGTAACGTTTTCAATAAACAATAAGCCCCCGAATACTATTTGTTTTTGAGCAGATACTTCGCATTCGAACATTTATCGATATTGAAATTTAATACTCAGGAGTTCCCCAACTTCGACTTATCGTATTTGATAAAAACATTCAAATACAAACTACGTGACCATCTGAATAAAATGGGAGCAAAAAAGACCAAAGCGCAGGTATTTGCTATAAAAAAAGTGGTTGGATCAAACCCGAATAATAAATCTACAAACAAAACACCGAAGCTCAGTGCAACGCCGAGTCCATAGCTAACATACATAGCTCCTTGAAAGAAACCAGGCTCTCGTTCAAAATGTAAACCGCAAGTTGGGCAATCGGGAAGCATCTTGTCCCAATTTTCTAATTTGTATGGGTTATTATTAACGAACATTTTGCTTTCATGACATCTTGGACAAGAGCATGATACAATAGAGTATACTTTCGAAGTCTTAAGATCCATAATTGAAATTGAAAACGCAAAATTAAACATAAAAACGGCGAACGCTGTATAGTTTGTCTTAAAAACTGTCAGGATAAACCTACCTTTGCGCCCGCATGATCACAGTAGGAAATTTATCAGTCGTATTTAACGGAAATCCGTTATTTGAAGAAATCTCTTTTATGATACAGGCCCGCGATAAAGTAGGTTTGACAGGGAAAAATGGAGCAGGAAAATCAACACTTCTTAAAATCATAAGTAAGCAACAAGAACCCACAAAGGGAACGGTTTCAATTCCATCGGGATACCGCATTGGTTATTTGCCCCAAGAAATGAAGCATGCAACCGGCAAAACCATTTTCGAAGA
>JBBALS010000003.1:0-11323 GCA_040402915.1 Flavobacteriales bacterium | reverse complement strand
GCATATATGAATCAGCGAAAGATGATTGAGGATACCGAAAAGTTCATCGATCGTTTTCGGGCTAAAGCATCAAAGGCTGTTCAAGTTCAATCGCGCATCAAACAACTAGATAAAGTAGAACGAATTGAGGTGGAAGACGAGGATAATTCAGCGATCCACTTTCGTTTTCCAGATGCACCCAGATCGGGCAAGGTTGTTTTAGAAGCAGAGCATATCAAGAAATCATTTGGTGAAAAACAAATACTTAAAGACCTCGGATTTTTAGTTGAGCGGGGAGAGAAAATAGCGTTTGTAGGTCGAAATGGAGAAGGAAAAACAACGCTATCAAAAATAATAACCGGACATCTTGAACACGAGGGCAAAGTGGAGATTGGGCACAATGTAAAAATTGGATATTTCGCCCAAAATCAGGCGGAGCTTTTAGATCAGAATGCTACGGTTTTAGAAACACTAGAAGCCATTGCCCGCAACATTTCAACACAGCAATTAAGAAGCATTTTGGGCTCTTTTTTATTTAGTGGCGACGCTGTTGAAAAGAAAGTGAAAGTGCTTTCGGGTGGTGAGAAGGGAAGATTGGCACTTGCAAGACTTCTCCTAGAGCCAGTTAATTTGTTGATTCTCGATGAGCCGACCAATCACTTGGACATGCGTTCTAAGGATATTTTAAAAGGAGCATTGAATCAATATAATGGAACCATGATTTTGGTATCTCACGATCGTGAATTCCTAGATGGTTTATGTAACAAGGTATTCGAATTTAACGAAGGCTGTATTCGAGAATTTCCGGGTGGTATTTTTGAGTTTCTTCAAAGCCGCAAACTGGAAAGCTTACGTCAACTGGAAGTTAAAAAAGATGCCGGCCGTATAAAAGCGGAACAAAAGCAAGAAATAAAGCAGGTTCAATTAAACAAAAAACCGGCAAGTCAATTAAGCGAAAAAGAGGTAAGGCAACTACAAACACAACTTCGGAATTGTGAGGTTCGTGTTTCCGAATTGGAAGTTGAAATCAAATCAGCAGAAGAAAAGTTGGCCGATCCAGATCTTTATTCAAATCAGCAAGAATCAGCAATGGTTTTAAAAAAGTATGAGCAATTGAAAAAAGAACTGGATGAACAAATGCTAAAATGGGAGGAGCTATTGGCGAAACAAGAAAACAGTTGAAAGCGCAGCAGCAACAAGCGGTTCTTTTATATGATGGGCTTTGTTGCTTGTGTAACAGAACGGTTCATTTTTTACTGAGAATTGACCATCGATCCGTTTTACATTTTGCCGCTTTGCAGAGTAATACCGCGAAATCGCTATTAGAGCAAGTGGATCATTCTCGGCCATTACCCGATGGCGTTGTTCTTATTCACAATGGAAAGATTTATACAGAAAGTGATGCTGCTTTGAAATCGCTTCAATTGATAGGAGGCATTTGGAAATTAGTTGCAATTCTTCGTTTTATTCCGCACTTCATCAGAAATCCTATTTACAGAATCGTTGCTCGTAATCGGTATAAATGGTTCGGGAAATATGATAGCTGCCCCCTTCCAAAACCCGAGTGGAAACATCGATTTCTGGATTAATTCAGGATCTGATAACGTTTACCGGGTAGTGTTTTAATTATCCCTCGGAATTCTAGATTTAGCAACAAAGCAGATGCTTTGCTTATGGGTAAATCGGCTTCTATGGAAAGAGAATCTAGACTATCCGTTTTTCCTTTTATCAGATTTATAAGGAGCTCCTCGTTCGGACTTAAGTCAAAAAGAATTTGCGTTTGAATGACTTTTGGACTTTCGGATTTATCCCAGTTGAGGTACCAAGATAAATCGGCCGCCGATGACAATATTGCGGCTTTATTCTTTTTAACTAAGTTATTACACCCAACCGAAAACTCTCTTCCCCAAGAGCCGGGAAGAGCGAAAACATCTCTGTTGTAGGAGTTTGCAATTTCAGCAGTAATTAATGCTCCACCAGAACTAGAGGCTTCAACAACAATTACAGCATCCGCAAGTCCTGCAACTAATCGATTTCTTTTGGGAAAGTTTTCTCGATCTGGAGGCGTTTTTGATACAAAATCGGAAATCAAACCACCGTGTTCTTCCATTTTCTTTGCAAGCGCCTTGTTGGAATAAGGATAAACTCGATCTAACCCATGTGCCACTACTCCTAAGTTTTGAATGCCTTGTTTTAGCGCTTCTTTATGAGCATGCGTGTCTATTCCATAAGCCAAGCCACTAATTAATGTACACCCGTTCTTTCCAAGCTCATGCAACACATCCTCACAACATTTTAGACCATATTCGGTCGCTTTTCGCGTTCCAACAACCGCAATTATTTTAGGCGCATCTAAGTCCATTTTTCCTTTCGAAAAAAGAATTGGAGGGGCGTCTTCACACAATTTCAGACGCTTCGGGTAATTATTTTGATGTATTAAATAAGTATTTATTTCCTGCTTTTCAATAAATCGAAGTTCCATTTCGGCTCGTAAAAACAAGGATTTAAAATCGGCATTTCGCAATGCTTGTAAACGAGAAGCCGTTAATTTTAGCTTTTTAATTTCCGAAAAAAATTGAACTGCCGAACCTGTTTGATTTAAAATTTTTCTTGCGGTAATTGCACCAATTCCCGGAATGAGAGAAAGGGCTATTGTTGCTTGAATTTCATCTTCGGGATGCATGCAGAATAGTTTTTTATACATTGCAAATTACAACGCAAACCGCAACACCCACCAAATGTTGAAAAATAGAATAAGAAAACACATTTTATCAATAATTGCTCTTTTGTCGACAGTTTATGTACAAGGCCAAATTGAACAAGGCCTAGTTTCAGGAACCGTTAAAGATGCTAAAACGGGCGAATCAATTATTGCCGCCTATGTTGTTGTAAAAGGGAATACTTCAAAAGGAACAGTTACCGACAATGATGGTAAATATTCGATTTCACTTCCTGCTGGGAAGTTGGTTCTTGTTTTTCGGCAAGTGGGTTATACAGCCCAAGAGATTCCGATTGAGCTTCTGCCCAATGAAAAAAAGACGATCAACATTAACCTAAGTCAAGAAATGCGCGAATTGAAAACTTTCGTTACGACGGCTGGAAAATACGAGCAGAATATTGAAGAATTGACCGTTAGCATGGAGGTGCTTCGGCCTAATATTATTGAAAATAAAAACACAACAAGCATCGACGACGCCCTTCAGCAAGTGCCTGGTGTAACCATTGTGGATGGAGAACCTCAGATTCGAAGTGGCAGCGGATATAGCTTTGGCGCAGGAAGTCGCGTGATGATTTTGATGGACGACTTGCCCATTTTATCGGGAGATGCCGGCCGTCCAAGTTGGGGTTTTTTGCCCGTTGAAAACATCGAACAAGTTGAGGTAATTAAAGGGGCTTCTTCGGTAATGTATGGTTCGGCTGCATTGAGCGGTGTAATTAATTTACGAACGGCCTATCCTCGAGATACACCACAAACCAAGATCAATGTTTTCTCTGGCCTCTACAATAATCCTCAAAACACCAATGCTATTTATTGGGGAAAGAACAATCCTACCTATACTGGACTCAATTTTTTCCATTCACGAAAAATCGGAAATTTGGATTTTGTTTTTGGTGGAAATGTTTATAACGACAATGGTTACAAAGGCCCAACGCCTGTTAATGTAACCGACACAACCTTTAATCCCTATGCAGAACAACGCGGGGAATTTGAAAATCGCGCTCGTTTAAATTTTAGCTTACGGTATCGAAGTAAAAAAATTGAGGGATTGAACTTTGGAGTTAACGGGAATGGAATGTTGTCGCGATCGACTGGAGCTTTGCTTTGGATGAACGCAGATTCGGGAATGTACAGAGCTTATCCTGGATCCATTACACTTACCCTTCAAAATGTGTGGTATGTCGATCCATTTATTCGGTACACAAGCAAAGGAGGATGGAGCCACGTATTGCGAAATCGTTGGTTTCACTTGAATAATAACAACGACAATAACCAAAGTAACAAAAGTGATGTGTTGTATTCGGAATACCAAGTTCAGCGACAATTTAAAAAAGGGATTATTCAAGGCTTGAGTTTAACTTCTGGGCTAGTTCATTCCTATACTATTGGAACTTCCGATTTATACAAAGGAAGTTTGTCGGATACGGTTACTGAAAAAGCCTCATCGGGCAATCGAAATATCGCTGCTTATGTGCAATTGAACCGCACATTTTTTCAACGATTAACCATCAATGCAGGATTCCGTTACGAACATTTCACAATTACGAGCCCCTCTATTTCTGCAGCCGATTCTGCCAAAACCATTCGGGAGGGAAAACCGGTATTTAGGGCTGGGGCAAATTTGAAAATCCACAAAGCCACTTTTTTAAGAGCGTCTTTTGGACAAGGATATCGTTTTCCAACCATTGCAGAGAAATTCATTCGCACCCAAGTTGGACCTATTCGTATTTACCCGAACGATAGTTTGAAATCGGAAACTTCGTGGAATGCAGAAATTGGCTTGAAGCAAGGATTTCGCATTGGTAATTTTCAGGGTTATATTGATGCAGCCTATTTTCTTCAACGATTCAATAACAATATCGAATTTAATTTTGGGGCATTTGGTAAATTGTCTGACCCGCTTTTTGGTTTGGGTTTCGCTTCGCTTAACATTGGAAAAACAGAAGTTTCTGGATTGGATTTATCACTTGCAGGACAAGGAAATATTGGCAAAACAGGACTTGCCATGTTGTTTGGTTACACGTACACGAATCCAATTTCATTGGAGCCCAACAAAGAATATTCGGTGATAGACTTAACATCAGAAAAGGTTACCTACGCCCGCTCGTCAAGCGATTCTGCCGGTTATTTGTTAAAGTATCGTTTCCAACATGTGTTCAAAGCAGACGCCGAAATTACAAGAGGCAAATGGGTGATTGGAGCCAGCGCTCGCTACAGCAGTTATATGCGCAACATCGATAAAATATTCGAAGACCTGGACGAAATACTCGGTTTTCTTGGACAGCCAAAACCGGGTTTAAAAGCTTATCGTCAAAACAACAACAAAGGATTTACGATTGTGGATGTACGTGTTAGTTATAAACTCAACGAAACGGTTAAGTTGGCCGTGATTGTAAATAATCTGTTGAATAAAGAATATATGATTCGCCCAATGAGTATTGAGCAACCACGAACCACAGCGATTCAGTTGAGTGTTTCGTTTTAAGAGAAATACTTTCCAACCAATGGCATTCTTCGTCCACTGCCAAATGCCTTATTTGTAACACGTAAAATGGGAGGTGTTTGGAAACGCTTGTATTCGTTTGTATTCACCAATTTCAAAACGCGCTCGACCAAGGACTTTTCGAATCCCATTTGAACAAGTTCCACAGGACCTTTTCGTTCTTCGATGTATGCTTGAAGAATCTGGTCGAGTAAATCGTAATCTGGCAATGAATCGCTGTCCTTTTGATTGGGTCTCAGTTCGGCACTTGGTTCTTTTGTTAAAATGTTAAGCGGGATAATTTCTTCGTACTGATTGATGAATTTACACAGCTTATAAACCTGAGTTTTGTAAACATCTCCAATAACGGAAAGGCCGCCACACATATCACCATATAAGGTTCCGTAACCAACCGCAACTTCCGATTTGTTGGAGGTATTTAGCAAAATATATCCGAATTTATTACTCATTGCCATGAGTAAAACTCCTCGAATTCTGGCTTGCAGATTTTCTTCGGTGAGATTTTCGGGCAATCCGCTGAACTGTTTTGAAAGCGAAGATTGAAACTGAGAAAAGACATCTTCGATGGGTATGATTTCAGTTCGCGCGCCCAAGTTGGCAGCAAGTTGAAGCGAATCGCTAATTGAATGATCGGAAGAGTAGGGCGAAGGCATTAACAAACCCAACACATTTTCTTTTCCAAGTGCTTGAACGGCTAAGGTATAAACAAGTGCAGAATCGATTCCGCCACTTAAACCGAGAATGGCTTGCTTGAATCCCATTTTTAGGAAATAGTCGGAAATGCCAAGAATCAATGCTTTGTGCATGCGCTCGGTTTCCATTTCAGAAGAGGAAAAACCTTCGGCCGCAAAAGGAACACATTTCGCGGTATTTACATAATCGAGTTCAATGCAACGATAGTCTTCTTGAAAGTAATTGAGTTCAAACACCACATTACCATCTCTATTTAAAACCATCGAACCGCCATCGAAAATCAATTCGGTTTGCGCACCAACCTGATTCACATAAAAAACCGGAATCTTATATTTCGAGGAAGTCTTATGCAGCACCTTTTTTCTTGCTTCGGCGTGTTTTGTTGAAAACGGTGATGCGGCGATGTTGATTATGAAATCTGGCTTTTGCTTGTGCAAGGCCTCCATTGGCCAGCGTATATATAGCTTGTCTTCTTCTACATCCCACAAATCTTCGCAGATAGTGAGAGCTATTTTTTTTCCTTGAAAATCGATGCAATTGAACTCGTTGTTCGATTCAAAATAACGGTATTCATCAAACACATCGTAATTGGGAAGCAGGGTTTTGTGAACGACTTGTTTAATTTTCCCCGCCTCTAAAAAAAACGCGGAGTTGAATAGGTTTTTGCCTTCTAGCGAAATGTTTCGTGATGGAGCGCCAACGATAGCGGTAATTCCAACACAGTTTTCGGCAATTTGTTTGACGGCCTTTTCGCAGGATTCAATAAACGCTTCGTATTCGAGTAAATCGAGCGGGGGATAACCGCAAACACACAGTTCTGGAAAAACGATAAGGTCTGCGCCGTCGCGCTTTGCACGTTTTATATGTAGTATAATCGTTGACACATTCGAAGAAATATTTCCGATGTGTGTGTTGATTTGAGCGAGTGCAATTTTCATAAAAAAGCCGAATCGTTTTGAAGGATTCGGCTACAAAGATAGAATCTAAAAGAGATTAGAATAATATTCCAATATTGAGTTGCATATAATTGGTGATGGCCTTTGCCGTAACCTTTAAGAAAGGGTCATTAGGATCATTTTCATCTCCTTGCTTCTGTAAAGAATTAAATAGACCATTATTAAAAACCAGACTACCAACCAATGCTGTTTTACCCGATAGCGAATACTCAACTCCTGCACCAACTAACATGGAGCCGCGAAACTTTCTAACGTATTTCCCATATTCTTCATTTTCAACGCTTGTTGTAGAATTAGAATAGCTTGTTGAAAAATCAGTTTTGCTAGAATAAAGAAATCCTGCACCCAAACCAAAAAGTCCAAAATACCGTAAGTATCCAATTTCTTTGGTGCGAAATTTTAACATTACCGGAACTTCGATGAAGCGCGTTTTGTATATTCTATCCCAATCCACAGGATTTAATCCACCAATGGAAGCAACTTTCTGCAATCCTTTTAATCGAAATGATGTGTAATTGATATCGACACCGGTTGAGATTAAAAAGGTTTCACTGAGTTGAAATTCCGCCATTGGACCCCAAACAAAGCCCATTCTTCCGCCGCCGCCTTCCACAGAAAAATCGTTAGGTTCTCCAATCGTAAAATCGGGTTTCATCCAGCAAAACATAGGAGCTGCTTTCATTCCAAAACGGAAGCCCTTTTGAGCAAATGAGAAATTAGCACCTAAAATTACGATTAACAAAACAAGAGAAAGTCTTTTCATTTTAATTTGAGTTGAATGATAATAGCATAATTCGCTAAAACGAGGATTGATTTATTAAATTTGCCGAGGTGCTTCAAAGATAAGCCGAATCAATAACATGAACAGAAGTCTATTTTGCATTTGGATTGTTTTTTCAACAGCGTTTTTTTCTTGCGGAGAACAAGCCGAGAAACCAAAAAATCCCCTTCGCGTAAGCGAATCCACAGATTCTATTAAAGAAGTACCGGTGCGTTTTCATCGATTTGAACAAGACCTTTTCAAATGCACGAAAGAAAACTTCCGTCAAGACACCATCGCGATTTACAAAAAATACGGCTCTTTTCTCGACCTATACACATCGCAAATCGTTCGAGTTGGAAACAAGAAATCGCCCATGTTTAGAGAAGGAATATTGGGTTTTATTAATGATCCCGATATTAAATCAGTGAAAGCAGAAGTCGATAAGCAGTTTGCTATCACCGATCCCATTCAATCGGAACTAACATCGGCCTTTAATTTATATCACAAAGCCTTTCCTGATAGTTTAATCCCAAATATTTACACAATGATTTCGGGTTTCAATTATAACATTGTTGTTGCAGATTCAAGTCTTTCCATTGGGCTAGATATGTATCTTGGGAAACAGTGTAAATTCTATGAGCTGCTCTCTTTCCCAAAATACAAAGTAGCAAAAATGACCCGTGAGTTTATTGTTTCAGATGCGCTGCGTTCATGGATGATTAGTAGTTTCGAAATGAAAGTAAAGAACGATGAGTTAGTGGAACACATGATTTACCAAGGCAAGATGATATATTCTACGCAGCAGTTTTTGCCCAATAAATCGGAGGTCAATCTGTTATCATTCACCGAGAGCGAGCTGGAATGGTGTTCAAACAACGAAGAAAAAATATGGAGTCATTTTATTGATAAGAAACTTTTCTTCTCCAAAGACTTTAATAATCAGCTTGTTTATATCAATGATGGACCTTTTACTAAGGGTTTTCCGCCTGAAGCACCAGCAAGAATTGGTGTGTGGTTGGGATTTCAACTCGTAAAAAGTTATATGAATAAATACAAAGACGTTACTTTGCCGGAACTAATGCTAGAGCAAGACGCACATAAAATTTTCAATTCTTCAGGATATAAACCAGGTAAGGTATGAGCAACATAAAAACATCCGATATAATTCTTCGTGTTTCATTAGATGAAAATAAAGTTCCTGAAAAAATTCATTGGGACGCAACTGATAACAATGTTGTTGGAAAGGAAGCTACTGCAATGATGCTTTCGGTTTGGGATCCTAAAGAAGACAATACACTTCGAGTTGATTTATGGACAAAAGACATGGTGGTTGATGATATGAAGAAATTCATTCATCAAAGTATTTTACTCATGGCTGACACATTACAACGTTCAACCGGCGAAATTGCTATGGCCGAAACCATGCGCGATTTTGGTGCATATTATGCCGAAAAACTAGGAATAATTTCACCATCCGAAAACTGATGCGCCAACTTCTGCTCTTCTTTTGTTTTATCTCAGGATTTTATGCGCAATCGCAAAGCCTTTGCAGAATCTATGGAGCAGACGTTTACACCTCAAGCGGACTCGAAGTTTATATTGGCGGGTCCTTAATAAACGACAGCGCCTCGAATTTCGAAAACAAGGGGAATCTTTATGTTGATGGAGACTTACTCAATAATGGTCAATTCAGGCACCTTGGCCAATTTTCTTTAAGTGGAAATTGGATAAATAATGCAGAATTTATCGCTCAGCCCAATTCGGATGTTTTTTTGGATGGCGCAAATCAAACCATCAAAGGAATTTCACAAACCAGCTTTGGTCGTCTTCAATTAAATGGATCTGGCGATAAAACCCTTGAGCAACATACTCAAACAGAATCCCTTTATCTATTCGATCGTTTGCTTTTAACTGATTCGTTTCGGCTGAAAGTAAATTCTACGCAAGCGTCTGCCATTCAGCGAACTAGTGGTTATGTGAAATCTGAACGTTACGGAAAATTAGAACGTTCGGTAATTGCAGGACAAACCTATCTTTTTCCTGTTGGAAGGGGTTTTAATTACCAATCTGTTGAGATTACTTCTGCGTCAAACTCAAGTAATTTAGGTGTTCGCTTGGCGGATGCGGATGCAAGTTTGGAAGATTTACCTAGAACACAAGTCGATACGAGTATTTGCAGAAGTAATGCAGATTATTACCATCTAATTTCAGGTAATATTCCTTTGGGTAGTCAGATTCGTTTTGAGGTTGATTCATTTACCGCATCAGAATTTCCTTCGATGGCAAATAGAGATGCCAATCAAAATTTGGGTTGGAATCATATCGTATCTCAGTCACCGAATTTTAATGGAATGTCTGCTACCATAGAATTTAACACACAATCATCAGGCACCGACCAAGCTTTTTTAATGGTGCGAAGTCGTCCTTTACGCCCAATAATATTAGGTGATACGGCTTTTTGTCAGCAAAGCGAGAACGCCGAATTTTATGTAAGTTCATCTCAAGGCCTTCAAACAAACTGGCAATGGACATCTGGAGAATTGGTTCAACAATCGGATTCTTCTTTAACAGTAAATTGGGGAAACCAACAAACTGGACTTATATCAGCTGTTCAAACCGACAATGCGGGATGCTCTTCGTTTACTTCCGAGTTTTTCGTTACACTTTGGCCACTGCCACAGGCATCGTATGTTACTGAGGTGCCAGATTTCCTATTCGAAGACCAACCCTTCTCTTTTACAAACACCAGTTCGGGTTCTGTTGGACAGATATGGAGCATTACAGATGTATCTGATCTTACAGACTCATTAATTACTGTTCGATTTAAGAATCCCGGAATTTATAACGTTCTGTTAACCGTTAACAATGAGTTTGGATGCATTGATACAGCAAGAGGACTTGTTGAAGTTATTGAAGGCATGGAATTCCCCAACTCGTTTTCTCCGAATGGCGATGGTGTAAACGATGAGTTGGTATTGATGAATAGCGGAATTAAAAAATACAGCTTACATATTTACGATCGTTGGGGCAATCCTGTATTTGAAAGCAATGCATCTAAATTAAGTTGGGATGGAAGAACAAGTTCGGGCGTGCTTGTAAGCCCAGGCACTTATTTTTTAGTGCTTAATGCTGCATCGATGTTGAAAAACTACGAAAAGCGCTTTTCGGTTTCGGTCTTTTATTAATATCCCTCAAATAGTTTATTGGTTTTCTCGATAAATCCCAACACATCATCTCTTCCCAAAGATGTTTCAGATGAGGTTACATAGTAGGGAGGAAATTCTTCCCACTCTTCCATTAAAATACGCTTATACCTGGCCAAGCTCGATTGTAACTGATTATTAGAAAGCTTATCGCTTTTGGTGAACGTAATAACGAAGGGAATACTATTACTTCCCAACCAACGAAAGAACTTCAAATCGATTTCTTGAGGTTCAAGACGGATATCGATTAGCACAAACAAGTTCATTAAGTTGCTGCGATTTGAAATGTAGTCGGTGATGATGACACTTAAAACTTCCTTTTGTTCCTTGCTCGCTCTCGCGTAACCATAACCAGGTAAATCGACCAAGAACCAATTTTTATTAATCAGGAAGTGATTTATCAATAAGGTTTTCCCCGGTCTTCCGGATGTTTTGGCAAGCTTAGCCCGTCGCGTAATCATATTGATTAACGAACTCTTTCCCACATTGGATCGCCCAATAAATGCG
>JBBALS010000002.1:0-31134 GCA_040402915.1 Flavobacteriales bacterium | reverse complement strand
CGCACTTTAGATCCAATCCGAATATCTGACATGTAATATTGATGTGTTAAATGTTTGTAAAGCTATGGAAATATTAGAATGAATGAAGTTCAGGGATTTCAAAGCAATGAGCGTAACATTTTTTAGGCATTTTTAAAAATAACAATGCTCGCTTTTTTATTTTTTCTTAATGATAGGAGTTCGTTCTATAGCAAGCTGCGTCCATTTGTATGCTGCTTTAATGCTGTATTCATGTTCTTCAAGCCAAGTCTTTAATCCAACAGCTGCGGCATCCAATGCTTGATATTTTTGAATGCGCATGATGATTGACTTCTCTTCTTTGAGTGATAGTTTTCCGCTGAACAGCATTTTTAATTCAGTCCAATCGGGGAACCCATGAATAGATTTGGTGTTTTCCATAATTAAAGCATAAATGTTTTCCACATGCTGCGAATACGTTTGCGTGCATTGTGCAATGTATTTCGAACAGTAATTTCTGACAGCCCAAGATCAGCAGATATCTCATGGTTTTTCATGCCATCTAAATGCATTTTAAAAATTTGACGCTCTCGCAAAGGTAAATTTAAAAGTAAAAATTCAATGCGCTCATCTTCCATCAATACATTCACTTCGGGTTGTTTCCAATATTGAAGTGTGTCTTCTAAATGTGAAAGAATTTTAATTTTTATCTTCTTTCTCCTTAAATGATCAAGGCATGCATTTTTAATTGAAATTCTAAAATATCCTAAAAGGTCAAAATCTGAACTAAGTACTAATGAATGACTATTTTCATTCGTCAATCGTACTATTTTTTCAAAAAATCCAGAAACAATATCTTCCGCATCTTCTTCATTTTCAACAATATGGTAAGCAAGGAAAAGAAGTTCGGGCATGTGAATTATATACCAGCTGCTCAAATTGGCCTGCTCATTATGATTAGCATGGATGTCAGGCGGTGAATTTGATAGATGTTCTTCATTTTCTAAATTATTCATCCCGCTTGGTATATTATTTATATTTATTCGTTTATTCAAAGTAAGTTCTGTAGACTGAAAATAATTTTCAGTGAAAGGATTCATTTTTGCAAAATATGGATTTGAACAAGATTGAACGAATGGATATGCTTATTCGAAGAAATGCCACGGGCACGCCTACTTCATTTGCTATTAAAATGGGTATGTCCAACAGATCGCTTCATAATTATATCAGTTTCATGAGAGTCCAACTTAGGGCTCCAATTAAATATTCAGCTACAATGCAATCGTATCATTATGCCGAAAATGGTCGGTTTAGAATAGGTTGGTATGCAGATGTGTGATGAAAGATAAAAAAAATACTACATGGACTACCTGGCTTTTTAGGATAGTTATACCAATTTTACTTTTTGTTTCAATTTACCTTTATGTAGAACGATTTCAGGATGAGAACAAACACCTGGATCTTATCGAATTAGATCAATCAATTCATTCGGCATTGGAATCTGGAGACAAACAAAAAGCCTTACAATTACTTGAAAATTTACATCATCCTTCAAGCAATAAATCGCATGGTCTCGTTCAAGATTCTCTCGTCACATGGAATCAATATTGGGAAGTGCGTAACAAGGTGATTTTAGATAGTATACAAAATAGGCAATTCAGAGCTGATACAACCAATTAAATATTCAAACGGTTTTTAATTTTGCGGATGATCAGTTCTGCATCTTGCTGTGAAATTTGTCTTCCAAAAAGATACAATTTGCCTTGGTATTCTATCGAAATTGATTCTCCACCAACAACCCAAAAGGAAGAAAAATAATTTTTTATAAAAAGTCCTTTTTGAGGTTCAAGATTTGAAATTTTAACGATTTCTGATGGATTAAATTCATTGCTTTTTCCACCTCTAGGTCGTTCGAAACGCAATTCAGCTTTGTCTTTTTGAATTCGAAATATCTCTCGGCCATTCTTTCGCCAAAGCCATGCTGTAGCCACTTTGTATTCGAAGTACGCCCAGAAAATTAGCCAAACGAAAATGAAAATTCGAATTTCATTGGGCTGAGGTGCTAAAAGTTGAGTAATCACATACAAACCAGCAATGGTCCATAATACTAACCAAGCACTCAAAACAACAAATTGATTTTGAGGAATTTTTCCACTGATGCTAATCTCGAATTCCTCCGAACTCTCTTTTACTGCGATACGATCCGATTCAAATGCCGTTTTTTTCATGGGGCTAAAATATCAATAATAAGAGGTTTATTAGATGAAGCTTTGAAAATTTATTGCTCGAGGTAAGCACATATTGCATTGTAAACAGTTACCAGCTCCGATTCGGTTATAATGTATGGAGGTGTACAATAAATAACATTTCCAAGTGGCCGTAAGTAAATATTTCGAGCAAGAAAAAACTCGGTGATATGTTCCGAAACAGGATTCATATAGCCTCTTTCTTCATCGGTCTTTAACTCAATCGCTATAATGGTTCCGATTACTCGTATTTCTGCAATTCGAGGATGTCCTTTAATTTCATTGGCAAATTGTTGATGCATCAGTACAATCTGCTGAATATTGATCAAACATTCTGGTTTTTGCAGCAATTCGAACGAGGCCAAAGCAGCCCGACAAGCAATGGGATTAGCGGTAAATGAATGTCCGTGAAAAAAAGTTTTGTACTTATCGTTACTTAAAAAAGCCTTGTACACAAATTCAGGAGCGGCTGTAACGCCTAAAGGCAAAGTTCCACCAGTAAGCGTTTTCGATAAACACATGATATCGGGCTGATGCGATAGATGGTCACACGCAAAGCGTTTCCCGGTGCGATAAAATCCGGTGAACACCTCATCGGCAATGGTTAAAATTCCATATTCCCGACAAATTGCAATGAGTTCACTTAATACAGTAGCACTGTGCATTCGCATTCCGTTTGCCCCTTGAACAAGCGGTTCGAATATAAATGCAGCCGGTTTTTCAATTTTTAAAATGTTCCGAAATTCTTCAATGCATCGTTCTTCATTGCCTTGTTCCGGAGTGTCCACATGCATCACTTCAAAAAGTAATTTTCCGAATGGCGCATTGAACGCATTACGAGCTCCCACCGACATTGCTCCAAATGTATCGCCGTGATAAGCATTCGAAAATGCAAGAATCATGGTTCGTTCTTCTCCTTTGTTGAAATGATACTGCAGAGCCATTTTGAGTGCCACTTCAACGCTCGTAGAACCATTATCGGAATAAAAAATACGCGATTGATTTCCGGGTAGAACTGCGATTAATTTTTCGGCAAGTAAAACAGCGGGTTCGTGCGTAAATCCTGCAAATATGATGTGTTCAAGTTGGGCGGCTTGTTGGGCAATTTGTTCGGCTATGAATGGATGTGAATGACCATGAGCATTCACCCACCAGCTGGAAGTTCCATCGAGGTAACGTTGACCGTCTTCGGCATACAGCCAAATGCCTTCAGCTTTTATAATAGCAATGGGATCTTTTGCCGTTTGAGCCTGTGTAAAAGGATGCCAAATAACGGCTTGATCGCGTTGACTCAAATTCATAAATTCGAAAATGTTGAGGCCTGAGATTGAATAAAATGTTTGTCGATGGTGGATGTTTCGGGAATTCGTCCAAGCATTTTCAAACCAGAGAGTTTCAAAATAGCTTTTTCGCTTTGATGATTTTCATCGCCATTAAACACAATGCCTTTCACCGAAATGTTGCGTTGTTTTAATAGTTCCGCACTGAGTAAAGTGTGGTTGATACTTCCCAGATAATGACGAGAAACCAATACAACTTCTACATTCCAAAGCGGCAATAAATCGATGTATAAAGTTTCGTAATTGATTGGAACCATCAAGCCACCGGCGCCTTCAATGACAAGAGTATTGTTTGTTTGGGGAATATGTATTTGAGAAATGTCTATTTCCATTCCAGCATTCTCGGCCGAAGCATGCGGCGAAAGTGCAAAGGGAAGTTGATAAGCTTCTTTGTGAAAATAGGTTTTGGAATTCGAAACCAAACCTTTGGTAGTTAGTGTATCGGAATTTTCTAAATCGCCCGCTTGAATCGGTTTCCAATAATCGGCTTGCAATGCTTCACAGAGCAAAGCGCTCATGACCGTTTTTCCAACACCTGTCCCAATTCCAGAAATAAAATATCGTCTCATTTTAAATGCAAATCTATCAATCCGGAATGTCTATTTCTTCAATGGTGCGTAATATATCTTTGGTCAGTTTTCCAATACCTGCAATGCGGTTGGCTTGCATCTCCATCGACTTCTCGAATAAGTTACGCACATAACGGCCATTTCCAAATGTTTCATCTCGGTTTGTGTATGCATCCTTAAGCACTTGTTCTAATTTCAATTTGGCTTTATCTGTCAATACAAAATCGAGCTTTAAACTCATGCTGTTGTAGATAGCCAATAACTCTTCGGGGGTATAATCCGAAAAATCAATGTATCGATTAAAGCGCGATTTGAAACCTGGATTAGTTTCAATAAACGTATTCATTTGCTCTGTATAACCTGCAAGTATGACAATCAAATTCTTACGATCGTCTTCCATGCGTTTAATCAAGGTTGAAACCGCCTCTTTCCCAAAGCTGTCGTCTTTATCGCCCACAATAGAGTACGCTTCATCGATAAATAAAACGCCATTCAACGCCGAATCGACAGTCGTATTCACTTTCACCGCTGTTTGTCCAACGTATTCAGCAATTAATCCAGAACGATCGGTTTCAATTAATTGACCTTGAGTTAAAACGCCAAGAGCTTTGTAAATCTGTGCAACAATGCGCGCCACAGTGGTTTTTCCTGTACCTGGATTTCCTGTAAAAACGATGTGCAAGGAAAGCGAAGTGGTTTTAAGTCCGGTTTCTTCGCGCGCCTTTTGCACTTTGATGAAATTAATTAAGGTATTAATTTCGGCTTTTACAGCAGTCAATCCCGTTAATTCATTCAATGCTTGCAATACTGTTTCAACGGAAGTGTCGTCCGATTGATCAATTGTTGGGGAATGTTCGATAGGAGAAAGTTCAACATTTTCTGGTGGACTAACCATGATTCGTTTCAAGGCAGCTTCTTCCTTTTGGCTCACTTTTCCATCAATCTTTACAACAATGGAAGCAAAGCGATACAAACTCGATCGGTATTCGATATCCAAATCTTTATTAAATAGGTTTAACAAAGTTGATAAGTACAAGGTTGTTTCGGCTTCGATTGCCTCATCTGCTTCGGGTCCTAATTGAACGATGATTTTCTTGTATTGATCGATGAGTTTTGGGGAATAAAAAATAGCATGTTGAGCATAATCATCCACCACAAAACCTTTCTTTTTGGCAATGATATAGTGTAAAACAAACGATTCTTTCGACTTCGTTTTCTCGATGTTTGACGATATTTTAAAGCAGCTCATCAAATCGAGTAAGAAGAAATATTCGAGCATCTCCATCGGAATAGTAAATGGAAATTCTTTGATGTTTGACTTCTTATACAATTCAAACAAGGCGTCCTGTTGCTTTTCTAGATTCGCGTAAACAGCAAGGTGCTTATCGGCAAACGATTTTATTTGATTAAATTCATCTTCCGACAAAGCCGAATTCTGCTCAGTTTGTTTTTCGAGCGATTTTAAGTACGATTGAACAGCAATTGCAGATGCTTCGGCAGCACTGAAATTACTTATATGAAACTCTTCTTTCAGTTTAAATCCGCGAGCGATTACTTCGATGTTTCCATATTCCACAATGGGAAGGCTCTTGTTATTTTCAGCAAGTAGGTTTTTAGTTCCATCGTTATTTAATTCGGACCATGTTTGATCAATGATTTTGGAGTCCTTCGGAATTTCTTCTTCCTTTTCCATGAAACGTTGAGATGCAAAAAGGCAATCCAATTGGTTTATAGGAATTAAAAACGGGGGTTTGTTATCATTGAAAACCAACACAAATGCAGGATAAATGCAAATGAACGTATCCGAATATGTTCTAAAAATGATGGGTGAATACGATGCATTTAAGAAATCGATTGGGTTGTAGTTGAAATCGACTATTCTTCGATCAACCAATTGCTTAGCTTGCCCAGATTCATTTTTGATGGTATCTGCAATGCTCCAAATTTTATCTGATTGAATTAACTTTTGAAACGATGCAATGGCTTGGTTAAATAACTCCGATTGTTCAAGACCAATATTAAAATTGATTTCTACGCGAATTCTATGTTGAACTTCGATTAATTCATTTAATAGTGTTGTTGTTCCTGAAACTTCTTGTGTTGTTTTTTTAATCTCCGTTTTATTGAATAATGAACCAAGCAGACCGTTTTATAAATTCTGAAGTTCCTGTTTCTTTAGAGCAAGTAAGGTGCGTGTGCTATCAATTTCTTTTTGAATTTCTTCAAATTCATTTTTCCGAACTTGGAAATGTTTGCCTAGTTCAATATAATCGTCTGGCGAAATGATTCTGAAGACAGGTTGCGTTTGTTCTTGAACATCTTCAATGATTGAAATTTCAACAGAATCATCCTGAATGTTGAATTGAATTTTAGGCAGATGCCGAACTTTGCTTAGGAGGATGTTTTTCATCAATAATTATCTGATTAACATATTGCCGCTTGGCGAAGGTGGGGATTATTAACGAAATGAATCAGAGAAATTAAGAGTTTGCAATTGTTTTGCATCGAGTGAAAATTGTCAAGTTATTAGACCAACTTAATTCTCTCAACAGTGTTGAGAGTTTTGGATAATCTTTATATGTTTCGAAAAATTGCTTCATTCTCCAAAGGTTTTTGTCGGAAAGCCCTTTTAAATGAGGCTCATTTTGTTGAATATATTTTGCGATGCAACAAGCTCAAATCCCTTATCGAAATAGCATTGATGGTAATACTTATCACAATTGATTTATTTATTTGAAGAAAGAAAATGCAAAATCGCTAAGCGGTAACCATTTAATCCCAAGCCAGAAACAATTCCAATAGCTTTGGGTGCAATGTAACTAACATGTCTGAATTCTTCGCGGGAAAACACATTCGAAATATGCACTTCCAACACGTGTGTTTTAATTGCAGCAACAGCATCTCCAATAGCAATGGAAGTATGCGTATATGCACCTGCATTTAAAATAATTCCATCAGCCGAAAAACCTTCTGCCTGCAAATTGTTAATGAGTTCGCCTTCTACATTGCTTTGAAAATAACTGATTTCATGATCAGGAAATTCGGATTGCAATTGTTCGAAAAATGCATCAAATCCTTGCGTTCCATAAATCTCTGGTTCGCGAATGCCAAGAAGGTTTAAATTTGGTCCGTTAATGATATGTAATTTCATCTTGCCTCAAAAGTACATAAGAAATGGACTGGTCCTCAACAATTAAAGGATTCAAAGCATACCTCAAATTGGAACGTTCGCTTTCGCCCAATTCTGTTGAGGCGTATGTGCGAGATGTAGATAAACTTGTTCAGTTTTTTGAAGTGCATGGATTGGACGTTTCACACGAAAAAGTGGAAGCTGAACATTTGAAAGGCCTGGTTAAATGGGCCGCCGAATTGGGGATGTTACCTACATCGCAAGCAAGAATGATTTCCGGTTTACGTGCGTTTTACAAATACCTATTGCTCGAAAATATCATCAATACCGACCCCTGTGATCAACTCGATGCACCTAAGTTGGGACGAAAACTTCCCGATACACTCGATATTCAAGACATCGACAATTTAATTGCCGCAATCGATTTGAGCAAACCCGAGGGCGAACGTAATCGGGCTATTTTGGAAACCTTATTTAGTTGTGGATTGCGTGTTTCGGAATTGGTAAACTTGAAAATCTCCGATTTGCATTTCAATGCCGAATTTGTAAAAGTCATTGGAAAAGGAAATAAGGAACGTATTGTTCCAGCAGGTTCCTTAGTAAGAAAGCGGATTATTGAATATCTCGATAATTGCCGAGTGCATATTCCTGTTAAAGCAGGGGAGGAGGATATCGTTTTTCTAAACCGTCGGGGAAGTCGCTTGAGTCGCGTGATGGTTTTTATCATGGTTAAAGATCTTGCTCTGAAAATCAACCTCAAGAAATCAATAAGTCCGCATACTTTTCGTCATTCCTTTGCTACTTCACTCGTTGAGGGCGGAGCCGATTTGCGCGCTGTGCAAGAAATGTTGGGACACGAATCCATTACCACCACCGAAATATACACGCATTTAGATCGCGAATATTTGCGTCAAGTCATCACCGAATTCCATCCAAGAGCATAATATCCGATAAGATCATTTTTTTGTTCCCATGAAGGTATATTTTTAGGTGAACCTTCATCGTTATGGGTGCATACTCGTTTTAAAATCCAACGTTATGCAAACCGAAAACCACAACCAATCGAAGCTTTCTCTGGATGAGATTGTATTTGAACACCGCAACCGTGCTTATGGTGCATTTGCCATTCGCCGCGATTATGACTGCAATGTAATCACCGGTTTTTTCTTTTCTGCCGGATTGGTTCTTTCCATTGTTACCGCCATGTATTTAACGGGTAAAAGTTATGTTCCTTCTATTGCCAATATCAATAAAAAATTGGCTGAGAAGCACGAATTTAAAATCCTTGAAATTGAACTTCCTGATAAACCAGAAGCGCCTAAGTCGTCTGAGAAAAATGTTATTCCTCCATCAGGTTCCGATAAAATAAACAAGCAAAATACTACGCCAACACCAACGGTTACTCCTATTATTCAACCCGAAAAAAAGGAAATTAAGAACGATAGTGCAGAATACAATCCCAATGGGAAAGGTGGTCCCGGTCCAGTTTTGCCTTCTGGTGGTGGCGATGGAAAAGGTAAGGACCCAGAAGGTGGAGGTTCAGGAAAGAAACCAGAAGCAATGGATGTTGCCGAAATAATGCCTGAATTTCCTGGAGGTGAAGAAGCGCTTTTTGGATTCTTTAGTAAGAATTTACATTTCCCTGTTTTCGAAAGGGAGAATGGCATTACGGGCGTTGTTTTCGTTTCGTTTGTAGTGAATAGCAATGGAGCAATTGATCAAATTGAAATTTTACGATCTCCATCAACTGGTTTTAATGAAGAAGTAATTCGAGTTGTTAAAAAGATGCCTATTTGGAAAGCAGGAATTCAAGGCGGACAAAAAGTTCCTGTTCGTTTTAAAATGCCAGTTCGTTTTAGTTTGAAAAAGTAAGTGGCGAGAGGATTTTAGGAAATGTTAATTCCATAAAAAAAGAGGCTAATGAAAATTAGCCTTTTTTTTTATGGAATGATTATTCAATTATCGAACTACGTTTAGGCGAGCCGAAGTACTGTATGTATTTCCGGTGAGCAATAATTGATACACACCAGTAGCCAAATCTTCAACATTGATTTGCAAGCTTGCTTGTTTTTCTACGCTGTTGAAATTGAAGGTTTTTACTAGTTTTCCAGCTGGATCTAAAACATTAATTACCAAAGCTTCTTCACGTTCAGGTAAACGAAGGCGAATATCGGTAATGGCGTTTGCCGGATTCGGGAATATGGAGAACACTTCCGTGCTCGCTTGATCTATTCCTGTTGTGAAATCTTGCACGGTGATGAACGTTGTTTTAACATCCATACATGTTGCGTTTGATGCAATAAACGTTACTGTGAACGTTCCCGGTGCAGTATACACATGTATTGGATTAAGAACACCTGTTACAATAGTTCCATCACCAAAATCCCAAGTCATATCGCTTGCTCCTAGAATTGTTGCATTAAACACAACTGTTGCATCATATATTGGGAATTGTGTTCCGTTCGATCCAATGGTTGCAGTTATTGCAGCGCCCTGTCAGAATAATTCCGAATACGATCAGTATCTTCTTTGTATTTCCAGATGATTTCCCGCGTTTTCTGTCAGGTTTTCTTGATGATTTTGCGGGCATATAATGCCGTAAAAACGATCATTTGCAAAGACTTGCCTTCAAGCAAGTCCTTACAAATGATGGTTGCGCAATTACATCTTAATAATCGTCTTATTCCCTTTAATCTCTAAACCCTTATCGTTGCTAACCTTCATGAAGTAAACTCCTTTCGGCAGTCCGCTAACATCCAGCCTTACGGTGGTTGAGCCATTCTGGAGCATAGCAGCTGTGCTCAGTAAAAGTTGACCCGTTGAACTAAATACAGTGATTGTAGCACTCATTGCTTCATTGGTAATGAAGTTTGCATTCACGTAATCAACCGCAGGATTTGGAGCAAGCGAAACCTGGTTTTCATTAACGTTGAGGCAGTTAACAGAAACTGGACTAAATACTTCAGATTTTCCGTTAAAGTCAACCTGAGTAAGTCGAATGTAACTCACGCCTTCAATCGAATTATTGAATTTTCCTGAATAGTTTCGCATGGTAGTGCTATTACCTGAACCTGCAACAGTAAGAACATTTGTCCATGTTACCGCATCCTTACTTTGCTGAACCAAGAACTGTCTGTTGTTGATTTCAGAGGCAGTTGTCCAGCTTGACGTTACTTCTCCCTCATTACACTCTACCGTTAAGCTCAGCAATGTAACCGGAAGCGGATTGTTGGTCTGGGAACCTGCCGTCCAGGGCGAGAAGGAAGGAATACCTGTTTTTGTAAGATAATTTCCTGCGGCATTTAGCACTGCAAACTGAGCAACCCAGAATGAGCCATCATATCTCCAAAGATCAAGTTCTGACTCGATGATTGTTCCAAGTGGCGTAGAAACCTCATCATCAAAATAATTGAATTTCAGCGTTGCATTCAGACTGGTGTTGTTTGTCGGGCTAATTAAGAAATGGCGGTTGAGTCCGTACCCTGTTGGAGAAACTTTCTGGTCATTTCCGCGCGTTACGGTTGTTGTGCCCAAGTTAGCTGAACTTGTAAGCTCAGCGCCCAAACCTGCAACATTTACCGCAGATGGTGCATTAAGCGTGCGAATAGCAGTGATGCTACCGGTAGCTCCGTAAACACGGTTTGCTGCTGTTTCATTTACCAGTGTTCCGGTGGCTCCAAGGTCGATCACATGTCCATTAAGATTAATGTCTCCAGTGTTCATTGTGAGGTTTCCTGTGACATTTACGTTCGACTGAAGGATTACTCCCTGAAGTGCAGTCGCTTTATTCATGGTTAGATCGCTGAATGTGATTACGTTTCCACTTATGCTGCTATTGCCTGATCCGGAGAAGGTAACTGGATTTACACCTGGGATAAATGTGCCACCGTTAATAAGATTCTGCTGAAGTTCCCACTGACTTGAAGCCCCAAGAGATAAAGAGGCCCCCGTTGCAACATTAACAGTTGGAGCGCAAATCATAGAACCATTAAATGTTTTACTAGTTCCAGCAAATCGCAAAGTTCCAGTGCTAAAGATATTATTGGCCGCGGCAGACATATCGCCGTTAACCACAAGGATGTTTCCGCTAGGAATAGTAACATTAGCGCCTGCGAGCAAGGTAAGAGAGTTAGTCTGCGCCAGTCCGATGTTTACATTTGGTACATTGCTTACATTTCCAATCGTAACATTATCTGATGCGGTTGGCACAATCCCTGGAATCCAGTTTGAAGGCAAGTTCCATGATGTATTTATGTTACCCGTCCAGATATATCCGTTTATAAACTCACCTCCTTGGAATGTTCCGAAGCTAGTCCAGCTACCACCAGTTACTGTAGAAGAAGTAGAACTCTGAGTTAATGCAGACTCCCAAACATTTCCTGCTCCTGTGTATCGTGAAAGCGTCATGTTTGACGTATTCACTCCGCCATCAAGATCTGCAGGCTGAAATCCAGTTGTAAGAGCATAATTTGTAAATCCGGTAACTCCAGCATTAACAATGCTCCAAGTCCTGTTAATGGATTTAAACTGATCGACTCCGGAGTAATAGATATTAGGATGATCCCCTGCACTAGTTGAAACGGTTAGCGTCCCAGATCCATTTGTTGCTCCTGTAAATGAAACTGTAACTGGGGCAAAGCTGGTGGCATCTCCAACAGGGTAAGTCTTAGAGGTTGTGGCCGAAGCTATTCCTCGTTGAAGATTCCCGTTAATATAAGAACCGGTTGATCCTCCCGTTACAAGACTAGCTGCAGGAACCTGAACTCTGTTAGCCCCTGTTGAAACAATACCGGAAGTGAGAATCAACTCATTTGTAATATTTATCGAAGAGCTAAGCGTTTTAATTCCGCCTCCATTTACATTAAGTTTATAGAATTGAGTTGCGCCCGAAAGGCTTTGAGTTGTTCCGCTTAATGTAAATGTTCCTGTTCCCATGGTTAATCCTCCAATACCGACACTATTAATAAGGTCGCTTGCAAGAGCAATGTTTTTATTGTTCGTATTGTTAACGTTTCCTGCTGCAATGTTGAGTGTACCATTAATAGTGAGGTCGGTATTGAACAGGTTTTTAGTGCCCGCTCCAGTGAATTTCAGTCCATTATATGTTGCCTGAGATGGCATCGTCGCCAGTGCAGAACTTTGATATTCAAACGTTCCGCCGCCAGGAGCAACAAACGAGGTATAGCTTCCACCAGGGAAAATGAGCTGGTTCAATGCCGTTGGCGAGATCTGAATTGTTCCAGTTCCGCTAACAGTTCCGAAGTTGTTACCAATGAAATTCTGAAGGTTCAGCGTTCCATTGATAGTCGCAAGTGGTGCATTTAGACTGTTTGCAACAGAGGTGATTGTGTGACCACTAGCAATTATAACTTGGTTAAAATTCGGAGGGGAAAGGCTGGCGGCACCGGCGTGTTGAAGAATCTGGTCTGTTGACCAAGAGTTAACATTGTTCCAGTTTCCACCAGTTGTTGCATTTCTACTATAGTAAATAAGCAATTGGTCGAACTCTGTTGTTTCGCCTGCAGTGTAGTCACCATTGAGATAATTTACACCATTAAACGTAATCGTATTGGCCGTAGAATTTACTGCTCCTGCTATTCCGTATTGAGGTACCCAAACACTTCCGAAGAATCGCCCGCCTACATAAACGTTTTCATTTCCGTTTATTGCGTCCGAGTTCATGTAATTGTATTGCTGGTTAAATGTTGCGCCACCACTAAATCCAGTTGCAGTTGTATTCCAGTAGTAGGTAAGTTCTTTATCCAAAGGATCTGTTGTAGCCGGATGCCTTGTATTAACTGGTTTTACATTTATATTTCCAAGCACAGAATTGGATACAACAGTAATTACCGCTGGTGTGTATTTAAGCGTAATACCAATTGGGAAAGTGAAAGCAGCAGAAGCAGACGCAGGGAAGCGCTTAATAACTCCGGCATCACTTAATACACCGTTTGTACGGATCATGTTAAGCTGGCTGAAAGTTCCTGATGTGCTCGCAGTTTCGGTTAAAGTAAGTAATTGGTTATTGATATAGAACTGCCCGGTTACGAAATTAAGGTTACCCGATATAGAAACGGGGACGATGGTTTCGATTCCAGCGGCATTGTTCACTTTTAAGTTTACATAAGTTCCGCTTGCATTTCCAGAAAGCTCCTGGGCAGAAGTACCCGCCATTTCCAAATAACCTGCGCCGGTATTTGAAACTGCTATATTATTTTCAACATCACCAGTAATCACAATATTATTGGCATTTGCGTTAACTGCACCAGCCAATGTGCGCAGGTTTCCATTTACACGGACGTTTGTATTCGATGCAAAGTTAAATGCTCCGCCTCCAAACGTATTATTAAGGGTAAGATTCGCAAAATTGGTAACATTGCCCGAAAAACCAGCAAGTAACTGGCTTGCCGCAGCGCCATTAAAGGTTGTAAGCTGCGTGCTGCTCACGGGTCGATAACCACCAACACTTAGACCTGCGGTGTTAGTAGTATTCTCATTAATGAAATCTCCGGAAAGGGTAACATTCAGGGAATTCGTATTGAAAATTGAATTGCCTCGGATAGCGAAGGTTTTCTGAATCGATATCGGAGTATTGAGAAGCTGAACGGTCTTAATGCTAGTGGTCCCATCAATCGTAACGTCCCACAGCGGCACGTTAGATGTAATAGTGAAGAAATTCTGGCCGGTTGTTGATGGAGTCAACGAAGTTCCAAATCTGATTTCTCCTCCTGTAATACTTGACGCTGTTGGTTCAAGAAGTAAGTCTCCGTAAATTCCACTCGCCAAACCATTTCTGTCAATAATAAGCAACGAGTTATTGCTCATATTGAACTGGCTTCCGGTACCTGTGATTTCGAATTTAGCACGGTTGTGATTAAAGTTCGAACTCGCACCTGGATTCTTACCGCGAACAAGAGTTACGCTATTGTCTTTCTGGGTGTATTTGAGTGAACCCAACAATACACTAACGCTACGTCGGATTTGTCCGTTTACATTCAGCTGGCTGTTTCCTTCCAGGTAAATTTCAGGTAGATTGGTGGGCGCATACTCAAGGTCATTGTGGTTATTATTTGCGGCGTTACCAACGTTCATCGAACCTGCTAACAATTCAAGCTTTCCTGCCAATATAAAATCAGAAGCGTCATTTGCAGCAAAACCTGCGTTTATCAAAGCAGATGCATGATTAATTGAAATAGCAGATGTTTGAGGCACAAGGAAACTACTTGCCTGATCGTTTAAGGTTAGTGTGGCGGCTTTCGACAAACGGAAGGTGCCATTCTGAAGGTTAAGCCAGTTATTGGTAGGAGCGGTTAACGTTCCTGCCACATTTACATCAAGAACCAGACTCATATCTGTTCCCATGTTTACCGTGACATTGTTTAAACCTGTAACGGCAGAGCCGTTAGATCCTGTAAGTGACTGATTTGTTGTTCCTGCGAATGTCACATCTACATCACTGGCTTGGTTAAAGGCAACAGATCCATTGTTAGTAAGATTCCCCGAAAGCTGAAGTGCATGCAAAGCAGTTCCGGTGTTTTCGACATCGAATGTTCCAGTTGAGCTAACTGTAATATTTCCTAAAGTGATTAGGCTCTGGTTAGTCATGTTTTTAAACCGCAGTATGGAGTTCACTGTCAGGTTTCCATCAATAGTAAATGTCCGTGCAGTAACATCATTAAATGTTGAAATACCAGCTGTATTTCCGCCTACAATTACATTTTCATATATCTCAATATCACGATTAGGTGTGGTAATGGTTTGTCCCGCCTGCGAAGTGAAGTTCAGGTTTCGGTAAGTTCTAATCTGGGCGCTTGTTGGTGAAGCAGTTATAAGTGGAAGCGTAAAAGACGTTCCTGAAGTATAATACTCCGCTGTACCACCAACATCAGTAAAGAATATCCCAAAATCACCAGCTGGAAACTCAGCAGTGGAAACGGCCGAGGAAATCCGAACTGTTCCAGAACCACCTGCCGTTGAATATGGTAAAGCCCCGAAGTTATTTCCTGTCGTTGTGCCAACGTCTAATGTAGAACCTGCATCAACGATGAGAGATCCTGCATACGTATTATTGGTTGGTACTGTAATAGTATGGAAATAAGTAGTTCCATTACCAATAAATACTGGCCTTGATGCAGTAGGAATTGTAGCTGATGCAGGGCCAGCATGACCTGTGTTTGACCAGGTGGAAGCTACATTCCATGCACCGTTTGAGCGACTGTAATATGGAACTACGGTATTGAAGGCTGCCAGAATACCAGCGGTAAAGTCACCCTCAAAGTAACTTACGTTAGCAAAACGAATATCATTTGTTGCTTCGATTACTTCATTCACATTATTTATGCTCGTAAATGAAATGGTTGAATAGTTATAATATCCTGGTATGTACGTGGTATTATCAGCAAGATTGCCATAGTTGAAAAGTAAAGTAACTGATCCTGCCGGAACGCCTGTAAAACCGGTTTGGCGCGTTTTCCAGTAGTAGTTGAAAACGTCAGGGTCTGTTACGTAAAGCTGAGGTGCCGAAACCGGTCGCACATCAAGCGTTCCCCACGTTGTTGGAGTTGCGTTGAACTGAATCGTTGCAGGTGTATAATTTGTTCCAGTTCCAAACGGGAATACAAATGCTGCAGTTGAGTTAAATGGCTTCACGATACCGCCATCAGAAAGGAATCCATCAGTTTTAATAAATCTTGATGAACTGAAAGTACCTGAAATTGCAGAGTTTGCCTGTAATATCAGCTTATAAATTGAAATGTTAAATATCCTGTTAGTCGCAAGAGTAAGGTTACCATTAACACGAACGGTATTGGTGGCAGTAACATCTGCAGGACCACCAGCTATTTCAAGGTTAGTAAATGTACCTGCGCCTGCTCCACCTATGGATTGTGCCACGGTTCCATTCAAGCTTATCTTTCCCGAACCTGTATGACTTCCGTTATTAATTACATTGCCTCCAACATTCAAGGTTTTTCCATTATCAGCAAGAACTCCAGCAGTAAGAGTAAATGCAGCGACGGCCGAAATTGTTGCTGCCGAACCATTAAGCGTGAGCGTGCTTCCGCCTGTTTTATTAATGGTAAGATTGTTAAGTCCTGGGGCTGTAATTGTGCCACTAACAGCGAATGACTGAGCTCCTGTTCCATTAAACACAAGTGTATTAGCTCCTGTGGTAAAAGTTGAACCAGAATTTATGGTAAAATTCCCTCCAACAACCACATTATTTCCAACAGCATTAAAGACTGGAGAGCTGGCTGTTTGTATTACCAGGTTGTTTAGAACCCTTAAGCGGCTTGCAGGAAGGGTTGCGGTGTTTCCAGGAGCGCCATTAAAAGACCAGTCTATCGGATTGAGACGAACCTGGCCTGTACCTGCAGTCGCTCTACCGATGTTCACATCATAAAAAGAAGCTGTTGAACTTATGTCAAAATGTTGATTTCCAGTAGTATTAATATTCACCGTTCCTCCCGTAACATCGTAATTAGCTGTGGCGGAAGCGATCATAATTCCACCATTTGGCGTAATTGTTCCAAGGGATGCGCGGGTAATATTAATTGTACCACCCGACATTTTGAATACGTTTTCAGGATACGGGAGCGAGAATACTGAATAATAATTCTGCTCGCCGCCATTATTTCCTAAAAGATTGAGAGTTCCTCCCGACATTACGAAAGACCCTCTGTGAGTTACTGCTGTAGTGGACGTTCTCACTAATGCCATACTCGCCGTACCGCCGTCTATTTGGAATAGTCCTGATTCACGAAGGACGACAGATCTCTGACCTGTTGTATTCGTAAAACTGCCGGCAGTAATTTTTAACGTTCCGTAAGGAACAAATGCCCCACCGGTTCCAGCAAAGGTAACGTTCGCTCCATCAATCCAGAATATTGGAAGTACACCGGCAGCTCCAAGATCATAATTACCTCCATCAGCTAATAATACCGGAACAGAAATATTTGCTCCTAGTCTGATTGTTCCAAGGGTAACATTAATAGTAGAAGCTACTCCGTGGAAAAGAGGCGTAACTCCGACTGCAGAACTTACAAAAAGCTCGTAACCATCACTTTTTGTCACGAGCACATTATAAAATTTGCTCGAGCTCCCGGCATTGAATGTTGCAGTAGTATTTACTGTAGATCCTGTAAATCTTATCGTTGCTGTTCCAAGTAATGTTGTAACATTCGCTCCTCCATTGGTGAGCGTTATAGTTCCGTCAACCACAAGGTTACCTGCAAGATTTATTGTGTGTGCTGCATCGTAGCTGCTCACACCAACAAAACAACCTGCGCCTGTCGTTAGATTTTTGTTGAAATTATTTGTCCATGCACCTGCAGCATTTCCAATAAGGAACGTTACTGTTCCGCTTCCCGTTCTTGAAAATGTAAGATCCCCGTTCGTTGTAAAGTTGGAATTTGTGACAGCCGTGTAAGGGGTTGCTGTGCTATTGGTAAAAAGAAGGTTGTTGTAGGTAGCCTGGGTTGAGGAAAGGACATTTGTCCCTGCCGGAAGATCATAATACTCAACAGTACCGCCAGTTGCCGCAACAAAGCTTGTCCATGTTCCAGCAGGAAGATTAATGGAAGAAAGTCGTATTAAGCCTTCTCCCGCAATAACCCCGAGATTATGTCCCGACGTATTTGAAAGATCAAGAATACCACCGCTTTGAACTGTAAATGTTCCAACAGTTCTTGAAATTGCAGTTGTTAATGTTCTGCCTGGGAGCACAACCACTTGGTCGCCCGGACCTGGTATGATTGAACTTACAAGTGTTGTTCCTGATGGATCTGTAGTCCAGGTGTTTAAGTTGGACCAATCGCCTGATTGGTAAGTGTAAAACGAAGTTCTGATGGTTGGATCGATCGCGGTCCACTGACCATTTAAGAAAGTAGTTCCTGAAGTGCTGAAGGGATTTGATGATGGGCCCGAAGCGCCCGACACAGTTGAAAGCGTTGTCCCGTTCCACACACGTGGTTCATACAATAAAACAGATCCGGTAACTTCTGAGGCTGCAAATGTGAAAGACGCACTTGAAGACAATATTGTCATATTTGCTGTAACAACATCCCAGAATTTAATCAGGGCATTGTTATAATATGGAACATTTGGCTGACGCGCAGGCACTGCTCTGATAGAAATATAAGCCGTACCTGTGTATGTTGCGGTAAGAGCAGAAAGCGTAAATGGAGTATACAATCCACCGGAGTTTCCCAGAGGATAAATTCCTGAAGGAATATCGGTGGTGAAGTCGGCCGTAGTTGTTCCTTCTTTAATAAATGCGCCTGATCCGTCCGTAACAATCATTCTGGAAGCACTAAAAGTTCCGACAAGTGTGGCTGTTGATTTAAGGCTAAGATTTGCTCCGCCAAGACTAAGAAGAACGTTGGTATTAAAATTCAATACCCCGTCAATCTTGCTGTTTGCAGTCATGCTTTTGATTCCCGTTCCTTGTAGTGTAACATTCCTGTAATTGGCTGAAGCAATCATGGTCTGATTGGTTGATCCATTGTAAATTACAGTACCAACACCGGCGCCCGCTGTGAGGAAATTACTCACAGCATTGCTTGAACCGTTCAATGTTAATGTGTGGTTGGCTCCCGAAACGTCAAATGTTCCAACGCCAGATAGATTTCCGTTAACTATAAAGGATGTTGTAATAGAACCCACCGAAAATGATCCTGCGGTAATGGTCAGATTAGCTACCGTTGTTGTGGTTGGTGTTGGAATAAGTGTTAATGTTCCTCCGCCAAGCTTATTTACAATAATATCAGGGAAAACAATTGCAGTTGCGGTTCCTATTGTAATCGTTGCTGCACTTGATGTTTCAAATGTTAGTGCTGTTCCTGACCAGCTAAATGTTCCTCCTGTGCGGACAAAGCTTCCATTGATAGTAATATCAGGAACCGTCTTAACTCCAGCCGCTGTAAAAGAAATATTGTGATATACTGCAGCCCTGATTGTCTGAGTTCCTCCCGTATAATTTACATTATTGTTAGCCGCTGAAACATTAAATTGTCCTGACGCCATTGGTGTTGTTCCGTTAGAATAATTCAAAGTTGAACCTGCGCCTGCAGTATAGGCTGAAACCGCATTTGAACCCGTTAAAATCCCCGCAATAGTTGCGGTACCATTATTTGCTAAATTATAGTTAGCGCCTATTGTAACATTACCCGTTAATGTAACCGTTGATGGCGAAGATATCGTCGCGATTCCATTTACAAGCGTTGTTCCGGAAACAGTTGTAGTTGTTCCGTTAAATGTACCGGCATCCTGAAGCTCAAGATTTCCATAGGTAGCCGTTGCACCGTTAAGACTGTGAATTCCGAGGCCACCTGCAAGAAGGATTTTACCGGCTCCGGAATGAGTTGCCGTATTGGTTACATTTCCATTTACTGTTATCGTAAATCCTGCATCCGCAAATGTTCCTGCAGAGATATTCAGGTCTCCTGCAACAGTAAATGCACCAGCTGCAGTTTTAACTGGAGTTCCCGAAACCGGCGTGATACTTAGATTTCCGTATACCGGAGCTGCCGAGATCGTTTGGGCGGCGCTTGAATTATAAATTACTGTAGACGTGGTTGTCAGGGCAATATTTCCTGTTGTGAACAAAGTTGGAAAAGTCGTAGCGGCAACTCCTAAGCGAAGTGTTGCGCCGCTGGCAATTGATAATGTACCGGTTGCATTTCCTGTGATCTGTGATCCGTTATCGAAAAGCGTTCCGTTGGCTACCGTGAGATTTCCTGCAATTGTTAAAACTCCATTCGTAGCGCCGGTGGCTGTCTGGCCTACATTATCCCAGGTCAAGTTTCCAAATGTTCCGGTTAAGCCGCCTGTCAGATTGGTGGAAGTGATGCCAGTTATATTAAGCGTTGCATTTGTGTTCCAAGAAATAACTGGAATAGCTCCTCCATCTCTTGCGTGAGTAAATGTTGATCCGGAAGCAAACGTTGTTGTACTGTTTGTTGTAACAAAAGCACCGTTTGAATTAATGATCATCGTCCCTGCTACATTACCGATCTGACCGGTAATGGCTCCATAATTCAAAGTCAGTGTTCCTAACGATGCGGTACTCACTTGGAGTATTGACCCGCTCGCCACACTTAGATTAGTAGTGGCAGTTGCACCATTGATCGTCAATGTGTTGGTTGAACCTGCTTCAAGGCTGACGCTTGTATTACCGCTAACTGTTAGCTGATTAATAGTTTGTGTTGGAACATTGAAAGCTGTTGATATTCCTCCAGAACTAAATGAAAGTCTGTCTGTATTTGAAGTTGTAATCCGTGATGGTGACCAGTTCGTTGCTGTATTGAAATCAGCAGTGCCTGTGGTAGGTAACCATGTGTAAACGGTTGGTGGGTTGTTGCGGATTGCAAATACATTTCCTCCAAGAGTTCCGCTTATTTGATCATAACTTGATGATGCACTTACAGTTGGAGAGGCAACGGTTGAATTTAATTGATACCATACGCTTCCATAATATCGATTTACTTTGTAACTAGCAACTGTTCCGTTTATATCTCCAGCTACTGCATTGTAAGTTAAAACAAGTGGATTGTAAGCATAGGTTCCTATACCGACCTGATTATCCGAAACAGTCCAAAATCTACTGGCAAAATCTGTAATAGCGCCGTTTGTAGGCGGAGTTCCATCCGTTACATTTACACCAATTGTGCGTGTAACCGAATTTGTTGTGAAAGTGAGGGCAAATGGTGAATAATCACTGCCTGATGTTGCGTCACCCACTGGGAAAATAAAGGATGATGCACCAATTGGGAAAACCTTTTTTAGTTGACCACTGCCATCTGCATTAACCATATTGGTCGCCGATAGTGTTCCACTAACGGTTGAACCTGCTGATAATATCAAATCATTTGCACCGAGATTTAACAAACAAGAAGTAAGTGTTAATGCTGTGCTGTTTGCATTCAAAGTAATGTTGCTGTTGATCGAAAGTCCTGAAGTATTGGCCGCTGTCAGCAAGTTTAGTTGTGTTACACTTGATGGAATGCTAACACCTGCAGATGCTCCGGTAAAGCTTAAGTTTGAAAAGCTAGTTGTAACAAGGTTTGATGGCGTTCCCGCGATTGCTGGTCCGCTTAATACCAATGTATTTGGTGATGCTGCACTCACGCCTCCAACCTCATACGTTCCGGCTGTTAGGGTAAGCAAACCAGTAACGGTAACCGATGGATTGGTCTGCCGAACTGTACCGCTACTTGCTGTATTGTTAATAGTTAGGGTTCCTGCACTTACAAGAGCATTACCTGTAATCTGTGGTGAAGTTGTTCCGCTATAAATGTAATTCGCACCACCATTATAGGTCCTTGCAGTAGTCACCACAATTGCTCCTGTTGAACTTCCAAGAGCGGATATTCCATCAATGTGGCCGATATTTAACGTGGCCGCTCCCCCGAGGGTAAATGTTCCTCCACCAGTTACTTGAGCAGATCCCGTGGTAATTAATGTTCCATTCGCTACAAAAGAACCGGTGATAGCAATATTGTTATTCAGCGTTAATGTCCCTCCAACCGTAAGCGCACCAGCAGTAAGACCGCCGGTATTGCTGTTAGTGTAATTTCCGCTGATTGTTGCAGTTGGTATTGTTGTGGCTGAAGAACCGGTAATTAATTTTGAAGCACCACTAAACGTGTAAGCTCCTGTTGCAGTAAACGATGTTCCGCTATTATTAAAATTCCCTGAAATACCAATAGTACCGGCAGATGAATGGTTCCACGTTCCGTTATTGATAAAATCTGCAAAGCTTGTCGCACCGGTGCTTGACGAATTAAAAGTAGCACCTGAGCTGATAGATGTTGACCCAGAAACTGTTAAAGCAAAATTACTTCCATTGGAAAACGTACCTGTTGAAACCGTTAAGGCATTATTTACTGTAATTGGAGCTCCTGTTGAAACGATTATTCCTGCAGAAGGATTGATTGTTAAGTTATGATATGTCGTCCCCTTGGCAGTCTGGTTTGCTGTTCCTACATAGGAAACAGTATTAGGAGATGCGGTTGCCGTAAGGGTCGTAATAGTTGAAGTTCCTCCTAATATAAGTAGTGCATTAGCACCCTGTACGAAAGATCCCGCCCCAGTTAAAGCCGAATTTACAGTAAAATTCAGCGCACTGTTGTTAGTATATGATCCGGTAACATTAAGATTATCAATACTGATTGTATTCGACCCACTGAAAGTTTTTGTAGTACCGCTCGCAGTAAAAATTCCGGTTCCGGCTGTAAAAGTTCCGTTGTTAGTTAGGTTACTAGCTAATGAAACCGTGGAATTGCCACTATTGGTAAATGTTCCATTATTGGTAACATCGCCGCCAAAAGCCTTGTTTCCAGTTGCACTTGTTATAGCTAAAGTAACTCCCGAAGGAATTGTTACCGCATTGGTAATCGCAAGGCCATTAGTGAATGCACCAAACGATGGACTTCCTGCGGTTAGTGTCAGAGTGGCAATAGTTGTAAGCCCCGTACCTGTTCCGCTGAAGGTAGCTCCGTTTACATCATTAAGCTCAATTGTTCCAAATGAAGTTACAGCTCCTGAAGTTGATACGGTATGAGAAGCAGCTCCTCCTGATAACAATATCTTTCCTGCACCTGAATGGATAGATGCATTTGAAACATTTCCATTCACTGTAATCGTAAAGCCTGCATCTGCAAATGTTCCCGCTGCGATCGTTAAATCACCAGCGAGTGAAAAGGCTGCTCCTGCTGTTTTGGTATTTCCTCCTGAGATCGTAAGATGACCGTAGGTTGAAGGTATTCCCGATATCGACTGGGCAACGGTTGCGCTGTAATTAACTGTTGAAGTTGCTCCCAGTGAAATGTTAGCTGTGGTATACAAGGTTGGGAACGTTGTTCCAGCTCCAACGCCCAATTTTAATGTTGCACCATTGGCAACAGATAAAGTTCCTGTTGCATTACCTGTTATCTGGAAGTTATTGTCGAAAAGTGTACCTGCTGTAATCGTTAAATTTCCTGATATTGTGAGAGCGGCGTTAATAGCCCCAGTCGCTGTTTGTGCAGCATTATTCCATATCAAGTTTGGGAATGTTCCCGATAGACCACTTGTAATATTTGTTGCAGTGATGCCTGTAACATTTAGCGTTGATCCTGCATTCCAGGTTAAGACCGGAATTGTTCCACCATCTTTTGCATGTGTATAGAATCCGCCCGAGGTAATAGTTGTGGTGCTGTTGGTTGGAATATATGTACCGTTTGGATTTACCATCAAGGTTCCTGCAATGTTTGCAAGCTGACCTGTAACTGCACCGTAATTCAAAGTTAGATTGCCGTTAGATATAGTGCTTACCTGCAGTGTCGATCCTGCTGCAACACTTAAATTCGTTACAGCTGTTGTTCCGTTAATCGATAACGTATTTGTACTAACAGCCTCAAGTGAAATATTCGTTGAGCCACTTACCAGTAATTGAAAGATCGTTTGAGTAGGGACATTTGTTGCAGTTGAAGAACCTCCAGAACTGAATTGAAGAATATCATTTGGGAAAAGCGATACCCTGTAAGGGGTCCAGTTTGATGCAGTATTAAAATCTGCACTTCCTGTAATTGGTGTCCAAGTATACGTTTGAGATCCGTTCAGTCTGGTAGCGAAGTCGTTGCCACCCAAAGTTCCTGTAGTTTCATTAAAGCTCGCAGACGTTGACACTGTAGGGGCGGATACGGTTGAAGACAGCTGCACCCAGCCCGATCCGTTGAAACGGTTTATTTTGTAATTAGCTGCAGTTCCTACTACATCAGTTGGTGCAACCGTTGAATAGGTAGCACTTAAGGAAGAATAAGTATAGGTTCCCACTCCTGCCTGATTATCAGAAACAGTCCAGTACCTGGTTGCATAGTCAGCAACGGCGCCGTTCGACGGATGAACTGCGTCAATTACCCGCACACCAATTGTTCTGTTTGTGGAGTTTGCAGAAAATGTAATGCTGAAAGGAGAATAATCATAAGACCCAGAAGCGTCTCCAACAGGAAAATTAAAGGCTGAAAATCCGGATGTTCCAAAAGTCTTTTTAATTTGTCCACTACCATCAGCCACAACCATCGCAGCAACACTTCCTCCCGAAATTGTAGAAGTCGGTGATACTAAAGAAAGATCAAAACTACCAAGGTTAACTCTTCCTGTTAAGGTCAAAGCAGCAGCGGTTCCATTCAGTGTAACATTGCTGTTAAGCGAGATACCGGCAGTACTGGAATTATTGGAAGTTAAGGCGTTAAGTTGTGTAACGCTTGAAGGAATTGAAACACCGACCGATCCGCCTCCAAAAACAAGGTTTGAAAAACTTGTTGTAACAAGGTTCGCTGATGTACCCGCAATAGCAGGGCCGTTAAGGGTTAAAATATTTGGAGAAGCAGCACTTGCTCCGCCAACATGATAAGTTCCTGCTGTTAATGTTAACGTCCCAGTTACTGTAACCGAAGCATTCGTTTGTCGCACTGTGCCACTAACTCCGGTATTATTTATCGTTAAAGCTGTGGCTGCAGAAAATCCATCACCGGTAATTTGGGGAGTATTTACACTGTTAAAAACATAATTAGCTGCAGCCCCGTATATTCGTGCGCCAGTTATGACGATACTGCCTGTAGCGGCAGAGGCAGCTATTCCATTCTGACTTCCAACGGATAGAGTAGCGGTTGCCGCATTTGCGAGTGTAAATGTTCCTGCACCAAATACCTGCGATGCGTTTGTTATGAGTGTTCCGTTCTCCGCAAATGAAGTACTTACAGCGATATTATTATTAAGCGTAAGTGAACCAGCAACAGGTATCGAAAGAACTCCGACAGTTAATCCGCCAGCAGAACTGTTCGTGTAACTGCCACTGATTGTTGCATTCGTAATCGTAGTTGCTGACGAACCTGAAATTGATTTTGAAGTTCCACTGAAAGTGTAAAGTCCGCTACCAGATGTGAATGTAGAGTTGTTTGTAAAGCTTCCGACAAAGTTATAGACAGGATTCGTTGCATTACTGAACGTTCCGTTATTGGTAACGTCAGCGTTAAATGTTCTAGCTCCTGTTGAACTCGTGTTAAATACTGTTATCCCTGATGGAATGGTTAAGGCCGAATTCATTACCAGACCGGTGGCTCCGAATGCAGCAAGAGTAAGATCGCCAGCAGTAAGCGTTAGCGTTCCGTTAATAACAGTGGAAGTTGATATTCCACTGAATGTTGCGCCCAGCGCATCGTTTAATTCGATGTTGGCAAAGTCTGGTGCACCACCAGTGGTTGAAAGTAGGTGGGTTGAAGATCCGCCCATAAGTAAGATCTTACCTGAACCCGTATGAGATCCTGCGCTTGTTATGTTACCCTTTACTGTAACGGTAAATCCGGCATCCGCAATAGAAGCACCACTGATGATATTAAGATTTCCATTTATCGTGAGGGCTGCAGAAGGAGTTTTTGCGCCAGATCCCGTTGCCCCAAGATTCTGGTGTGCAATATTTTTTATTCCCTGGGCACCGCCGGCAGAATAGTTTACGGTATTGTTTGAAGCGGTGAGATCAAGAACACCAGACGCCATAAAAGATCCGACTAATCCGTTGTAATTCAGAATAGAATTGGCCGCGTTCGTGAATGTCGAAGCCCCTGTTGATCCTGTTATCCCGTTTACAGTTGTAGTTCCGTTATTTGTATAAACCCCGTTACCTGTTATTGCAACATTTGAAGCTACAGTGACAGTTCCATTATTGGTAAAAGTTTGGCCCGCACTTACATTGATGCTTCCTGCAGATAATACGACAGTTGATGCGTTATTAACAGTAACGGCGGTATTATAGGTCTGTGAATTTGCAAAAGTTACGGTAGATGTATTTGTGAAAGTTGTCGGTCCGTTGTAGGTTGTTAATCCGGCAATTGCAATTGCATTTGATCCACCAATAGAAGTCGTATTGCTGAAAACGTTAACCCCGTTTCCAGTCTTTGAAAACGTGCCGTTGTTAGTTAGGTTACCACCCATGTTCATAAGAACATTTGCCGAAAATGTAACAGTTCCGGCATTTGTCAACCCTCCGGAAAAGGTCCATGTGGAGGTATTTGTTCCCGTTGTTGTCAACGAACCTCCCGAAACTGTTACCAGTCCCGTAAAAGTATTTGTACCTAAAGTAGTGCCGTCTGTAAATGTCCCTGCTGCTATGGTAGTCGCTCCAGTAACGCTAAAATTAGCTGCTCCAATAGTAAATGTGGTTCCTCCAAAACTCAGATTCCCACCGATTGTTACTACCCCAGAAGTTGCCCCTGCATAAGTTCCGTTTACGGTCATGTTGCCCGTAGTCGCAAGGGTAAATACCCCCGACATAGTAAGAGTTTTGCCGGTATTGACTGTTAATGACAAAAGATTCCCCGAATTCTGATTCAGTGTCACCGGCCCGTCAATGACCACATCATCGCCCACAGTAGGCACAACGCTACCTACCCAGGTTCCGCTTGTATTCCAGTTTCCTCCACCCGTTGTCGAAGTTATAGTTGCCGCAAAGGAGGTTCCTGCCAGAAGGAATAACAAGACTACAATTCTATTCAAAAACTGTTGTGCTCGTTTAGCATTCAAATGCGTTTTTGGAGTAATGAATTGATTCATAGGTTTGAGGTTTAATAGGGGTAATTTTCCATTTTTAGTTTGAGCGAAATGGACTATGTATTTGGTTTTGTTGCTCTTGTATATAAGATATAGAATTTAATGCCATGTGTTTTTCAGAATTGTTCATCTGCTGTAAACGAGGACAATTAAAAAATGGTTATGTAAAATATACCTCTAAGCAAGCATTCAGGGATTATTCTTTTTTCTGGATTGAATTTACAAATTTATCACATATATTGCATTGGAATTATGTTTATTTTTTCCCTTTATTAAATGTTCGTTAAATTAGATTCATTGCAGATTATGAATGATTTATCAAAAATTATAGTGCTGTAATTGTAGGGCTTAACACTCATTATAAATCCAATTTTTTGGCAAAAGTACTCAAAAACTTACAAAGTATAATTTATTTCATTTTAAGAATGAGATGTCCATTTCTATAGTTCAGAAATAAATAGAAGCCTTTGCGTTATCCATTTCTTCGTGAAGCCCATTTGGATATAATAAAATCCACTTGATATTGAGGATTTTGGCTGTATTTTCAGGAGACCATTAATTCCAAATTCCATCGGTGTAATGTCAATGATTTGGCCCAAAGTATTGAAGAGATTAATTTCTTCCGGAAGTCCTAATTCAAGCGGAAACTGAATATTAATGCTACCAATTGCTGGATTAGGGATTATTAAAAAGGGTTTTTCTGTTGAGATTATTGGCGTTTCGTTTTCGCTCGAAAGTAAAATTATATCACTAAAAGAGTTTTCGTTTATTTGGAGTGAATCAAAATCGTTTATAGGTAATTTCAACCAAAATTCGCTGTGCGTTTCATTGAATGGAACACGAATCAATGTATCTCCGTTTGACCATTGAATGTGAATGGGAAGCATCATTTCATAAGGTCCAAATCCTTCTAACGAAGCGTGTTGACTTAAATCTATCCGAACAATTCCATCGGGAAATCTCTGATAACCCAAAGAAACAATGGGGTATCCTTCACCATAAATCCAATCATTGAAAAACTCGTTAAGCGACTCTCCAGAAGTGTTTTCAAACGCCTGTATCAAATCGCTTGTCCGGACTTCGGCTCCTGCCAGTTGGCTCGCAGAAAGGTATTCTCTTAATGCTGAAATGAACGCGTTATCACCAATGCGTGTTCGGAGCATGTGAAGAACCATCGCACCTTTTGCATAACTCAAACGCCCGTTAAAAATCCGATTTACATCGCTGGTGTCTGATACAAAAACACTTCCTCCAGCCTCTTGGGTGATATTCGCAATTTGATCTTTCTTCCATTGAAGGAAATTTTCCGGATGAAATCGTTCGGTATACATTCCAGCGCAGTATGTTGCGAAGCCCTCATTTAGCCAAATGTCGCTCCAACTTCCACAGGTAACATGGTCGCCAAACCACTGATGTGCCAATTCGTGCGACATCAATCCTTCGCCTACATTGGCCATCGAGCTCATGGTTTGATGCTCCATTCCACCGCCCCAGCCAAATTGCGCATGACCGTATTTCTCATCCGAAAAAGGATATGGAATCAATAAGCTATCGTAAAATTGCAACATGTTTGTTTCGTATGGAGCAGCCGCACGCCATTCCCATTCGTTTTCGGGATACGCATAATTCACCACCGGCAGTAATGCATTTCGTAACTGAACAAAATCGGTGAATGAAACAAATGGAGCGACACTCGTTCCAACCAAATACGTAGCTATGGGATGTCGATGTTTCCAATGATGATACACACCGCTATCGGCATTCGTCATGCTCATCAATTTGCCATTGCCCGATGCTAAGAAACCTTCGGGTGTGTGAATAATCATATCCAAGGAATCGAGCTTATCGCCTAAATTTAAACGACTTGGCCACCAGTCGGCTGAGCCATAAGGTTCCGACAAAGTCCACAATGCGGGAAGTCCACTGGGTGTTTGTCCGTTGGTGAATGATCCAAAGCCACTGTTTGGAGGAACACCATGATAAAAGATGCTCAGAGAATCGATAGCGCCAGAATTTGGAGAAAGCAGTGTAATGAGTAAACGGTTGTTTGAATGTGTATACTCAAGTGCTTGATGATTGCATAAGACAGAATCTACTTGAAGTTCGCTGCTTAGATCGAATCCGATTTGGTTTTGAACGCCCTCAATCGATTTGAACGAATACGTTACTTTTCCTTTGATATACCGGACTGAAGGATTTAAATACCAGAGAGTTTGGGCGTGAATTAAATCGAATGGATTTGGAATATTGGTCAATTTCATCGCAGAACCATGAAATCCTTTTCGTTCTTGAGCGGCAATGTCCTGTATTTCCATCGTTAAATTCGATTGAGAAAATGCCGATAGACATTGGTAACAAAGGATAATCAAAGAAACGATTCGTTTCATTTTAATTAATTTTCATCAAATCTACATACAAACAAGAAAACAAACTAAGTTTGTCCCCCTTAAAAATTAGAAATTATGTGGAACATCATTGACGGAAAACTTCATCGTGAATTTGAATTCAAGAATTTCATAGAGGCATTTGCATTCATCAGTAAGGTTGCACTTCTTTCCGAACGTGCTAATCATCACCCAGAAATTCGGAATGTGTATAACAAAGTAGAAATCATTTTGTGCACGCATGACGAAGAAAGTACCATCACCGAAAAGGATAAGCACTTAGCAGAGAAAATAGATCAGGCATTCAAATCTACAATTGCCGTTTAATTTGGTTTTTCGCAGGCATTAACAAAGCTCGATAGCAATTCTGTTGTCCATTCAATTGCACCGGTTTGTTTTCTAAAAACACTTCCATTGCTACAAAATAGGTAGCTTGTAGGAAGCGTGTAAATGTTGTTTTCTTTGAATGATCCTGTGAGTTTACACAATTGAAAACTTAATGGAATTCCCGAGCTAAAATCCTGCAAAACAGCGATTTCTTCATCGCTTACAAGGGTAACTTGGATGTTTCTATTTTTAAGTTCAGATTCAAGTTTGGCAAGTACTGGTAATTCTTTGCGGCAATCGCGGCACCAGGTTCCAAAGAAAATGAGCAAGTTGGGTCTGCCAGATGCGGGTTTTACAGAATTGCCCTGTAAATCGCTTAATTGAATTTCGGGAAGTAACAAAGCGGGAGCAACACGATAGCGTTGGTAAATAAAAATGACCACCATGATTAATGCACTGATTAATCCAACAAAAATCAATCGTTGTTTTTTCATTGTTTATCGAACGAAAGCACTGTATTTCGGATAATGGAAATACACTCTTGAAGCTGCGATTCAGTTATCACTAGGGGAGGAGCAAAGCGAATAATATCACCATGAGTTGGTTTAGCGAGCAATCCGTTTTCCATCATTCTAACACAAATATCCCAAGCGGTAACACCATCCGTTTCGTTGATAACGATAGCATTTAAAAGTCCTTTCCCACGCACGAGTTTAATTCGATTGCCCGGAATTTCTCTCAGTGCATTGCGTAAAATCTCACCCAAACGATCAGCATTTTCTGCTAATTTTTCATCGCGAACCACTTCCAAAGCAGCAGTCGAAATTTTGGCTGCTAAAGGATTTCCACCGTATGTTGAACCATGTTCACCTGGCTTGATGCACAGCATGATTTCATGACTCGCAAGCACCGCCGAAACGGGATACATTCCACCCGAAAGTGCTTTCCCCAAAACCAAAATATCGGCTTTCACATTTTCGTGGTCAATGGCTAGAAGCCTTCCCGTACGTGCAATTCCCGTTTGAATTTCGTCGGCAATAAACAACACGTTACGACTTTTACATAAATCGTAACAAGCAGCTAAATATCCTTCATCCGGAACAACAACGCCCGCCTCACCTTGCATGGGTTCGAGCATGAATCCTGCAACGTTCGGATCTTTCAACGCTTCACGAAGTGATTCAGTATTGTTGTATTTGATTACTTCAAATCCCGGAGTAAACGGACCAAATTCATTGCGCGAATCGGGATCAGTTGAAGCAGAAACGATGGAAATAGTTCTCCCATGGAAGTTCCCCGAACAGACTAAAATTTTAGCCGCATTTTCGGGAATTCCTTTTTTCTGGTAGGCCCATTTTCGACACAATTTCATTGCCGTTTCGACAGCCTCAGCACCTGTATTCATAGGAAGAACGCGGTCGTATCCAAAATACGAAGTAATAAACTGACTGAACTCAGCAAATGCACGGTTATGAAAAGCACGCGAAGTAAGCGCAAGTGTTTGTGCTTGTTGAATGAGTGCGTCGAGAATTTTCGGATGACTATGTCCTTGGTTTACCGCCGAATAGGCCGAGAGAAAATCGAAATATTGTTTTC
>JBBALS010000001.1:0-39853 GCA_040402915.1 Flavobacteriales bacterium | reverse complement strand
TGTTTAGGTTATGTATTTTATTTTTATCCCAATAGACAAGTGTTTCAGCCATTTTATTCGTATTTCTCTGCCAGCTTTTACAGTATCAGACAATTACTCGATCCACAAGGATGGGTTCTACGATTGGCTTGGTTTCCCGAAAAAGACTTTGTTACAAATCCTTTGAGCGTGATACTTATTTCCGCAATCCTCATTCGATTAGGGCAGGGGAGGATGCCGATTCGTAGAACAGGAATCGCTTCATTACTTTTCATTTCAATCTTGTTTTTACTTGGATCAGATTTCTCGGACCGCCGACTCATTATCTTATTAGTCTTATTGCCACTTGCACTTTTCGAAGATCATTCCATAGAATCCAGTTCAACATTTCGATATTGCTTAGCATGGTTTTGCGGACTTCCATTGTTTGTCACTTTTTCAAATTTGCACATTTTAAACGAAGGGAATAGTTTAAATGAGTTATTGACAATCGTTCCCGTTTTTTTGCTTGTGTATTCATCGTTCTTTCTAATTCTGAAATACATTTTTGCAAAGTATGTAAGTAATCCTTCTTTGAAAATTCTTCAATTCACCATACTATTTTGGATTGGAAAATCGCTTTGGTTGAGTGCTGGTGTTTTTAATGAAATGACCGGAATTAGTTTAATTTTAATCGCGCTGATCTTTTGTTTCATCATAGCAATTGAATGTTTCAATTCTTGGTTTAAAGCCATTTCAATTGCAAGAAATTTATCCTTCAGCTTTTTGGTTTTATTTGGAGTTATTATTATTTCTTCGGTAACATTAAATCCAAGTTATACACTCAGAGATTCGGCCCATCTTATCAAAAAACGCTGTGGACAAGGAAATGGAATTGGCCCTGAAAGTTTGGTTGAGATCACTTTACTTGGTGATTGTATTCCTGAATTGAATTTAGATGCAAATAAAATAAGTAGCTTGGATTCTTCTCAATATGCCTGGTTTGCAGGATTGACAACACCATTGGCAGATCGCGATTCAATCCAAAAACTATATGAACAAAGTGCTTGGCTTATTTCTTCAAATCAAACTCAAGCACTGCAAGTTATTCCTGTATTGCCATCTCCTATAGGATTTAGAGAGTTTTTTATGCTGAGTAAATAAATATTTTCTTTATTGTATCAATTTGATTGTTTTAGATTTTTCTAAGAAATCCGCTTCATTTCAATGAAAATAGTTCGTATACTTGTTTTTTAAACATTGCCATTGTCAAATTTAAGAAATGAATAAGAAATCCATATTGTCGTTTGCAGGTCTATTTTTCCTGAGTCTTACGTTAACATTTGTTTCATGTAATAAAAAGCCAGGTTGTACAAATCCTAATTCTGAGAACTATGACGACCAAGCAGAAGTTGATGACGAGAGTTGTATCAGTCCAAGAAAAAAATATGTTGGTCAATACAATTCAAACGAAATCTGTAATACAACGCCAGCTCAGAATTTCTTTACAGATGTTCGCGAAGCAAATGACAATCTAACAGATATTCTTATTTATAATTTGGCCAATCTTTATGAATTGCCTGTTCGAGCAACAATCAATCAAAGTACGTTTATTATTGAAGAACAAGATCCAGATGGATCAGGGCGTTTAGTATCAGGAAATGGTTCAATCGCTGGAAATACAATTACTATCCAATATTTAATCAACTTTCAGGGTTCAGCACAAATCACAAAATCCTGTATTGTTAACATGAATAAATAAATTAAAGTGTTACTTTAATTAGATAGCGTTTCCCCAAAACAGATTCACGTTTCTTGGGATTTGCAAAGTTTAAACTTAAAAGCGTAACAGGATAATCTGACATTGTTTTAAGAATTTCGCAAGAGTTCTTGGAGGTTTTTAATTCTTCCAACCCCACGCTATCAGTAAAAACCAATACTTCTTTTTGGGCCAATACGAGTGAATCTAGTTGAGAAGATTCCACACCAATCACTTTTTTTTGAGCATAAACATCCAGAGCTCTACCATTCACCTTGGTTATATACAATGGCAAATGCGATAAATTATTCGTTTTTATCCAAGTTCCCATTTGTGAGGAAGCTTGATAATTTAACACAGTTGGGTAAAACCAAGTCGCCATTAAGATGTTAATGCTCAAGGAAGAAGCAAGCGAAATCCACAAGAATCGCGAAAGTCTTTGATCGAATTTCTTGAATAAAGCCCAGATAAAAATTCCCAATCCAATGAGTGCGACTATCCAAAGCAGGTGATTTGTAAGAGGGAAAAACCACGTGAAAATAACAGCAGCAAACAACCAAGTAGCAAGTAACATGATTATTTGAGGTATCGTAATCCATCGCATGTTGAACAAACTATTTTTCAATTCCACACGTGCGAAAAAATGTGCAGCCAATACCGATGTCATTGGAAAAACTACGTAGATGTAATGTGGCAATTTGTAATGTGATGCTGATAAAGCAATGAATGGAAAAATGAAACCTGCCCAACTTATCCATTCGGGTTGCTGCTTAATAAACTGTTTTGTATTGCGAATTAAATCGCGAAAAAGAAATACAATTGCTCCGATAACACCCAAGGTCCATGGAAGAAAGGACCAAGCGAAACTATGCACAAAGAAAAAAGGTCCTGAATCGTTCTTCCAAACATTTTCTCCGGTAATGCGACCAAAGCTCTGCTCCCAAAAGAAAAAACGAATTCCTGAAACGGCATTTCGACCATTCACTATTTTGTTGGGTTGAGCATCAAATTGCTCATAAAGTCCAAGCAGCATCGGACTTAAAACCAAGGCTATAATTGCCAATCCGGCAAGCCATTGCCAACGGAATATATTTTTCCAGTCGGCTTTTAAGTGTAAATGAGTTCCCATTGCGAGTGCAGGAACAACAATTCCTAAAGGGCCTTTCGCAAGCATGCCAATACCTACAAATACAAATGCAGGAATCCAATAATATCCTTTGTTTGTTCTGATTTGCTCGCTAAAAAGCCAAATAGCTGCAATAACTGCGTTGGTTAAATAAACATCTGTGCGGACATCATTCGTAAAATGATAATATCCTTGGGTTGTTGCTAAAATAATTGCCGATAAAACAGCTGTCCGTTCGGAGTACCAAATTCGAGTGAATCGATAAATGGATAAAATTCCTAATAGCGCAAAAAGTATTGCAGGAAATTTAAATGCAAATTCGCCCATCCCAAAAACAGAATAACACAGCGCCGTAATCCAAAAAATGAATGGAGGTTTATCAAGATAATCGTTTCCTCGGTCAAATACCTGGAGGAAATTTCCGCGTTCAAGCATCTCACGGGCCATGCTTGCATATTGTGCAGAATCTACTTCCATTATGTCGACAGGAATTGCCAATAAATAAACAAGTGTAGCAAGCGCAACAATCCACAACAGATGCGGTACTTTCATTTACGGATGAAAAGATTGTATTTTAAAATGCACCAAATGGCTCTGAATCCATCCTTCCAATTAATTTTCTTCCCTTCGGCATAGGTTCTTCCATAATAGGATATGCCAACTTCGTAGATACGGATATTTGGAATACGTGAAATACGGGCCGTAACTTCAGGTTCAAATCCAAAACGCTTTTCTTTCAAAGGAAGCGATTGTATGGTTTCGCGGCGAAATAGCTTATAGCAAGTTTCCATATCGGTCAGGTTCAAATTAGTGAACATATTTGAAAGGAATGTCAACATTTTATTTCCGATAGTATGCCAAAAGAAAAGGATGCGGTGCGGATTTCCACCAATAAAACGACTTCCATAAACAACATCAGCAAAACCATCCAACATGGGTTTAAGCAGAATATTATATTCCTGTGGATCGTATTCTAAATCAGCATCCTGGATTATGATAAAATCGCCAGTTGCGTGTTTTATTCCTGTATGCAAAGCGGCCCCTTTGCCAGCATTTTTCTCATGCTTCACATACACAATTCCAGTTTCAGGATACTGTGCCATATAATTCTGAATGGCTTCTTCAGTATTGTCGCTCGAGCAGTCGTTAACTATGATAACCTGTTTTTGAATATTCTCAGGCAGATGCACAGCCCGAACTTTATCCAAGATAAAATGTATGGTCGGACCTTCGTTGTATGCAGGAATTACAATAGAAAGAATTGGATTTGCCATGACATAAAAAATGGGTAAGTTACTTATATCGCACCGCTCAACCACCTACCCTTGCTACCTTCCGGTCCTGGGGGATTTCAGCAGGAGCTGGTCGTATAAGACTTACCCAGCGCAAAAATAGAAAAATGAACGGATGAATTGTGAATTTGTATGATTTTTTTTGAAAAATGTTTGCTGCTATTTCATAAAGTAGTAAACAGCAGATTTATCCATTTTACATTAAAGATATTTAGCTCAAAATCATTCAACAATATTTTACCTACACAATTTAGGCGGCTTCATTAATACGATTACCATCAAGTATATGCTTAGGTACTTCGCGGATATCCCAAACAATTCGAAAGAAACCTAGAATGCGAATTACATAATACGCGATGTCAATTTCCCACCAAAAGAATCCTTGACGTGCTGTACTTTGGTAATAGTGGTGATTATTGTGCCAACCTTCTCCAAGTGTTACAATTGCTAAAACAATACTGTTTCGGCTATCATCGTCGGTATTATAACGACGTTTCCCAATTTCGTGCATCAGTGAATTGATAGTAAACGTGCCATGATACAATACAACCGTACTCAAGAAAAACCCAATTAGAAGTGTACCAACCCCAGCTTGAAAATCGAGAATGCCCGAACCATTTACCATGTTGCCTAGGAAGAGGGTAAAGACCATCAATGCAGCAGCAGGAATCCAATGGAATTTATTTAACCAAACAAGCTCTGGATATTTAGCCAAATCCTTTATAAGTTCATAACGTGTCTCTTTGTAATTTTTTCCTACAATCCAACCCACATGCGCATACCAAAATCCAAATAGCTTAGCCGAATGTGGATCCTCTAATGTATCACTTTTCTTATGGTGAATACGGTGATTTGCGGCCCACCACAATGCGCCTTTTTGCATGCTAGTTTGCGCAAAAAATGCAAGTAAGAACTGAAATACGCGTGATGTTTTGAATGTTCTATGTGAAAAATAACGGTGGTAACCAGCCGTAATAAAAAACATCCGAATCACATAAAGTGCAAGCGCTAATGCCCAATCAAATGAAAATGTTCCAGTGAAAATTGCTAGAAAGGGTACAAAATGTATTCCTATGAAACCCCAAAATTTTAAAATGCTAATTGTTTCTCTTTGATGTTTTGCCATGCTTTTTTTTTATCCTTTATCAAAATCAACTAGTTAAACGGCTTTCGTTATTATGTTGAACTTGAAAACGACCGCAAACTTAACGCAGAACAATAAGACTTGTTGACAATGTTTAAGATATTCAATGAAAAAGAACCTTAATATCTGTTTTTCAAGGCATTATGTATTGATCATTTTTCAACACATTCGTTTTTTTGCGTTTTTATGATCTTTCAATTGTGGTCATACATGAATGGATCAACTCATTACGATTAAAACAGAATCTCATGACTATATTGGTTATTAAGCCAACATAGCACTAGTAAAAGGTTCCGTGTTAATTTTATTAGGACATTATGCCAATTTCACATCTACAGCACTCTTACCTTTAGGAGTTTGTTCTGTTGTGAAGGTAACTTTATCGTTTTCTTTTACTTGGTCAACCAAGCCATTTATATGCACAAAAATGCTTTCCTGACTAACGTGATCTTTTATGAAACCATATCCTTTTGATGTGTTGAAAAACGAAACGGTTCCTTTTCGAAGTAAATCCTCGGGTTCTAAATCCTCCTGTTTGGCAACTCCAATACGGATTTCCTCAATATTAACAACGTGTTTTTTGGATGGATCGGGTGGGGTAGAAGTGATGTTCCCATTTTCATCCACATAAGCAATCATATCATCAAAGCTTTTAGCCTTCCCAACAGTCGATTTTCTGTCTTCCTTCTTTTGCTCTTTATCCTTCTTTTTCTTTAAGCGCTTTTTCTCGTTCTCTTTTTTATTGAAGGTTTCAGATGATTTTGCCATGCTTTGCTTTGAATATAGTTAAAGAACCTGCCTCAAGACAAAGTTCATAGGTTTGTAATATGTTGCAAATATAGTTTTTTTGAGCAAGAAATTAGCTTCTGCCCTTATTTCATGAAGTTCCAGTATAGGTCAGAATTAGTTTTTATCTGAAATCGAAAAAATAAAACTCAAGGAATCTCAGAAAAAATATGTCTCAATACTTCAATTTATTGGAACATAGCAGCTCCTAAAATCAACATATTGTCAACAGGATTCATTACCATAACGGGCAATTTCATTTCGTTTGCAATAATTTCTTGTTCGTGTGTTCCTGTGAAAAACTCAGCCAATTCACGCTCTTCATCGGTCATAATTAGAATCAAATCGGCTTCTTTGGCATTCGAGTAAATCATGATTTCTTTATGAAATGCAGTTAATCCACTTGCTGTTTCAATGGAAAAACTACATCCGTGTTGACTCAAGTATTTCTTCGCAAACGACATGTTATTCTGGATTTTATTTTGAATAAACTCATCGGTTTGACGCTCTGCAATAACCAAGAAATGACAAGAAAATAACTTAGATAGGTGAATTGCCCATGCCAATTTCTGACGACTTTCGACCGTGAAAGAGAATGGAAGAACAACTGTTTTTACTTCGTTTCGCTTTGGAATATCTTGAACGACAATGTAAGGTGTGTCTTTGGTGTTTTTGATTACTCTGATTGCATGACTTCCTGTCCAACGCTGAATTCCATGAATTCCCTTGGTGCCCATAACCACTAATGTGGCATTAAGTTCTTCGGCTAATTCGCCAATGCCCTCATGGAAATCACCACGACGAACCATCACTTTTGCAGTAATGCCTGAAGAAGCATAAATATCGTCCGCTAAGTTTTGTAGTTTCGACAAAGCTTCTTCTTCTTCTAATAGAATATCGTGTTCTTTATCGCCCCAACCTTTATCAATTAAATGAACTAGTGTAATGTGCTTCCCGAAAATCCCAGCATATAATTGCGCATGGGCAATGGCAGGTGGAGTAATTAGAGAAAAGTCGATAGGGACAAGAATGGTAGAAGTTAGTTCAGGCGATTTCATATAGTTTTTGTATAAAAGTAATTTTGGCGAAAATAATGAATTCAGAATTACATTCGCTATATTTTTTTCTTTAAAAATACATCCGTTTTATATGAATTTACGAGGTAATACTCAGGTTATTAGGGCATGGACAGTTTTTGATTGGGCTAATTCGGTGTATCAATTGAGTATTACATCAGCCATTTTACCTGCATATTATGCTGCAGTTGCTCAAGGAGATGCTCATGGAATAGTTCATTTTTTTGGATGGGAAGTATTGAATACTTCTTTGTATGCTTGGACCGTCTCAGCTTCATTTCTGATTGTAGCTTTTTTATCACCGTTATTAGCATCAATTGCCGATTATACTGGACGTCGTAAATTGTTTATGCAAATTTTTACTTGGTTAGGCGGAATCTCTTGCATGGCTTTGTATTTCTTTACCAGCTCCAACCTCGAATGGGGAATCATTGCATTTATGTTGGCTGGAATTGGTTACAGCGGGGGATTGGTTTTTTACAATGCTTGGTTGCCTGAAATTGCTCCTGAGGGAATGGAAGATCGTATCTCGGCAAGAGGTTATGCGCTCGGATACATTGGTGGAGTGGTTTTGTTATTAATCAATTTAGCCATGCTACTAAAGCCTCAATTTTTCGGTATTCCTCCCAAAGGGATGGCCGCAAGAATCAGCTTTATTTCGGTTGGAGTTTGGTGGATCGCATTTGCGCAATATACATTTGCCTATTTACCGAAGAAAATAAAAGGGAAAGCGACGGATCAAAATCCTATTTTAAATGGTTACAGAGAACTTATACTTGTTTGGAAAGAATTCAGAAAACACAAATCACTTCTTGTTTTTCTTGCTGCTTTCTTTTTTATCATGATGGCGGTTCTCACAGTCATGTACATGGCTGCAAACTTTGGTAAAAAAGAATTGGATTTAAAAGATGAAGTTTTAATTCCCACCATCTTAATCATTCAATTGGTGGGCGTTATTGGATCAATCGGTTTTGCAAAACTTTCGGAACGAATTGGAAACATCGAATCGATGATGATTTCAGTAGTTCTGTGGATTGGAATATGTGTAGGAGCCTATTTTGTATTCGACTCAAAGGGATTCATGCTGTTGGCCTGTTTTGTTGGTTTGGTGATGGGCGGAATTCAAGCCTTGGCGCGATCTACCTATTCCAAGTTACTCCCAAAAACAAACGAACATACTGCCTATTTCAGCTTCTATGATGTTGCCGAGAAAATGGCCGTAGTTTTAGGAACTTTCCTGTTTGGACTGCTCGAAACATTAACGGGTTCGATGCGATCGTCTATTTTATTGCTTGGGTTGTTGTTTCTTGTTGGATTAATCTTCCTATTTCAATTGAAGAAAATCAATTCCAATAAACTAATCAATGCGGGCTGGACTTTAAAATAAGAACGCTTGGAATATGTTCCAACCAAAGACTCTTGCTTTCAATCAAACCTTTCCAACTTGGGTAATTGATAAGCATTAAATCTTGATGCGATAAAAAGTCTTTTTCGATTGTTTTTACTTGATGAATCGAAATATTAGTGGGGAATTGCGATTTAAGTTGATTGAACTTACGACGTATTAAAGAATCCTGCTCCATTCTTCCAGAAGCGTCCATGAAACTAATTTCCGATTTTGAATTGAGGATGAACTTGCGCGCATAATCAAATAAAAACGCATCGTCATCATCAAACAAAGGAATAAAAAGGGTGCTAGAATCACTAAAATCGCGGTCGAGTAAAACTCCTACATCGCATTGCGAATCTTCCATAAAATGTTTTGCGCGATCATCAATCAAGTAATCGGTTCGGAACAGAGGATTGGTTCCGGTTATGGTTCCCAATAAATTCTCAGGCGATAAGGTCTTGGCAACACCTACAATATTTCCAAGTAATGTTCCGGTATAAAGCGATTTACCTGCTCCGAGTAAAAGCAATTTAACCGATTCTTTTTCAACGAGTCCGATTACTTCTTTGTACAAATCGTTACTTAGTTTATAGTGCGAACGAATATCTACCTGCAAGCGTTCGGCTTCGGTGCGTATTGGTCGGAAGCTTTGCTTTTCAAACTCACTCACATTCAATAAACTCACATCGGCACTAGGCGTAACGTGAATGGCCGAATAATGGACTAGATTTGGATTTACACCACTCATTTGCGATGCGAGTCGAAGCAATTTACGTCCGCTACTGGCTAATCCAAATGAAATTAATATGGTATCAACAATAGATTCGGTCTTGGAAATGATACTTTCAACTTCGAGTTCCTTTTCTTTGAAAATCCAGTTTATAAACGAAAGTATTGGACCAGTCATGAAGGTAGTTACCAATGCCATTATCACCATCATGGCAAACATGGTTGGAGTCAATATACCCAAATCATAACCAATGTTAAGCACAATAAGCTCCATCAATCCACGGGTGTTCATCATGGCGCCAATGGATAAACTTTCTTTCCAGTTTTTTCCAATAATACGCGCTGCCATGGAGGTTCCAATAAACTTCCCGGCAACGGCAACACAAATAATTAATCCACACAAAAGCCAAAGGTGACTATCGTTCAATAATCCAATTTGGGTTCTCAATCCCGTAAAAACGAAAAACAAGGGGAGGAGCAAAACCAAGGAAACATCTTCAATCTTTTCAATCAAAATCTTTCGGAAATTCAGATTGGGCGGCATAATAACACCTGCTATGAATGCGCCAAACAAGGCATGAATTCCAATTATCTCGGTCAGGTAGGAGGAGGTCATCAAAATCACAAACACCAATGCGACAATGCCTTTCGAAATGGTTTCGCGGTTCGAATAAATATCACCCAATCGTTTCAAAAAGGGGCCAACCACAAAAATCATAAAGCCCACATACAGCATCGAAAAGCTGATGGTAAACAATGCGGTGAGCAAGGTGCCGGCTTTCACAAAGGCAATAACAGCAGCCAGAATACACCAAGCGGTGATGTCGTCGGCAGCAGCACTGGTAATGGCTGTAAATCCTAATCGGGTTTTGGAAAGTCCACGTTCTTGAATAATGCGCGCTAATACCGGAAATGCCGTAATACTCATGGCGATTCCCATGAATAATCCGTACGAAATAAAGGGCGTGTTGGCAGGGGCAAAATCATCGTAGAGGTAATAGGCGAGACCGATACCCAAAGAATATTGAAGTGCAATTCCGGTATGTGAAATTAAAATGGCTTCATGTACTTTATTTTTCAGGATTTTCAAATCGAGCTCCATGCCGATTACAAACATGAAAAGAATCAATCCTACCTGACTTAAAAACTGCAAATTCCCGAGCGATTCGATTGGAAATAGGAAATGCGAATATTCCGGAAAGTACATTCCGAGCAAAGAGGGTCCGAGAACAATTCCTGCAGTAATTTCTCCAATGACTGTTGGTTGTCCAATGCGCGTAAATAGCAAGCCGAATAAACGAGCCGCAACAATGATGGAAAGAATTTGCAGAATTAAGATGGCCAGCGGATGATGCAGGTTGTTTAAAAATCCATCGATTCCTTTGGAGGCGATATCTTTTGCTTCGATAAATGGAGGTGCTATAATGGGACGTCCAATTTCAAGGAACTTCCCTTGCCGAATAATTGTCCAAATAGCAATTATAGCTGCAGCAGAAATGCTTATGTAAAACAGAACTATACGGCGCATGAAGGACTCGATGTTTGTTGCGAATATAGTTTACAAATTGATGATTATGATCGCCATTTAAATTATTTATTCTTTAATTAATTATGGCGGAATTCAATTGATCGTTTGATAACAAGGCCTGATTTAAATCAACATATTTTTTGAGTTACGAAAACCAATTTATCAGGTTGGATTTTGCCTCGCACTGAAAAAACCTTGCAATTGGTCAACTGTCCATAGAAATGAATTAGAATAAAATGGGGTCAACCCCGTCGAGATCGCATTTTATCGTATCGCAGATGATTTTATAGAAATAATTCCTTCCGGATTAAGCATAATATTCCAGTAAAAGAGGACCTCGAAGAAGTCATCAATCCATAACATCCTGGGACTTCGGAAAATTCCTCAACTAGAAATTTTCCCTTTCGGCTTACTCGTACGAACTCTCCGATTTCTTAACCGGAGCTACTAAAACTTCAACTGGCAATCCAGCGTCCTTCCATGAATCAATTCCATTATCCAAAACTATGGCTGTCGAAAAGCCTTCTTCCAATAGCCATTCGGCTGCTAAGTTGCTTCGGAAACCGCCTTGACAATAAATAAAAACTGGTTCGTAATGTGGAAGTTTTTTGGCAATCTCTTTGAACGTTTTTGAATCCCAATCGATGTTTTTAGCGCCTTTAATATGTTCTGCTTTGAACTCATCTGCATTTCGAACATCGAGAATAGTGCCTTTTAAATGAACCGTTTTAACTTGGAATGCTTTCGCATCGAGTTTCTCGAGACGGCCTTTTTTCTGCGCAACAACAGGAAGTGCAAAGAGAATCGAAAGGAAGATCAGAACGTTTTTCATAATCGTTTAAAAAGTAAGAACAGCTTCACCTAAGTCTAAGACGGGAATATCCACAAAAGGTTGAATGATGCTAGCGCCAGCAGCAGAGCGATATCCACCTGCGCAATGAACTAAAATGGGTTTATTTGTTGGTATTTCAGCAATGCGTTCGCGTAATTCAGGAAGAGGAATCTCGAGTGCGCCAGAAAAAATACGTTTCAATGCAGTCTCTCCCGGATTACGAATATCTATGATGGTAAAATTAGACGGTGTCAGACGAACTTCATTAACACTTACTTCATGCATTATTTCTTTCAATGAAGATGGTGTGGTTAAAGCTCCCTTGATTCGACTTTCGTAGCCAATTTTTGCTGCTTTTCGGATAAGTATTTCAATCTGTTCTGAGCTCTCGGCAATCAGGTAGAAGGACTCTTCAGGCCCAACAATAGATCCTAACCAAGTTTCGAATTTCCCTCCATCCATAATATTGATTGAACCTTGAACATGACCTTTTCTAAAATCGGTTTGAGGACGAGTATCAATAATCAAAACACCGTTTTCGAGTTCCGAATTTTCATGAATACGAGGAACTGCAATTACGCTTGTTTCGAAAGAAGCAGCTCCTTTTTTATTAATGGCAACGTCGTATCCAAAATATTTGGGAATAAATGGTTGATCTTGCAAAAGGGCATTTACAAATTCCTGTTCGTCGTTAATTTGGAAAGCATAATTTGTTTTTTGCTCGCGACCAATGCTGCTCGATAAATCGCTGCTTAGGTTTTTACCACATAAAGAACCCGCTCCATGTGCCGGAAAAACAAGCACATCGTCATGAAGTTTCTTTAGTTTATCTTGAACAGAATGATACATCGCCCGCGCTAGTTCTTCCCGCTTGGCGGTCGTGTTACCTACATTTTCGCGTAAATCGGGACGACCTACATCACCCACAAAAAGGGTGTCGCCAGAAAAAAGTGCATGTTCTTTTCCTTGTTCATCTTTTAATAAAATGCAGATACTGTCAGGGGAATGTCCGGGCGTATTCAGGGCCGATAAGCTAACCATTCCAAGTGAAATGCTGTCTCCATCGTCGAAGGTTTTATGCGGATAATTGGCACCCAATAATTCACTTACATAAATCTCTGCACCAGTATGTTTTGAAATTTCGTGGTGACTGGATACGAAATCGGCATGTGGATGCGTTTCAATAACGCCAACAATTTGAGCTTGATGTTTATGAACGAAATCGTAATAAGGTTGAGGATCTCTTGCTGGATCAATTACAATCGCTTCGCCTTTACTAATTATAACATACGAGCCATGCGCAAGGCCTTTATCGTAAAACTGTTCAATAATCATTCTGCGGTATTTTAATTACACTGCAATATTCGTTAAAAATTCGCTTGAGATGTGTTTTTGCTTCAATGAATGGCAATCATGTTTATTAACATTATGAATTGTAAATCTTATTTTTTTGACCGAAATCTTGGTAGTTCATTTCGGTAGCTTTGAATACTAATCTTTATTATGGTGTTTCGACTTCTTGTTTTAATCGTTCTGCTTTTCTTCCCTGTATTGGGAAATGCAACAACTGCAAAGCATTTTTCATCGGGAATTTCTCCTCAAATTGAAGATTTATATTACCGCATCAAATCGAAAGGGAGCGCTCACAAGTTGGAAGGTATTTTCCAAAAGCTTCGATCAACCTTCGGATTTAATGGAGTTGTATTGATTACTGAAAACAATCACATAATTTATAAAAAGGCATTTGGATATGCCGATTTAGCTAGTCGTGATAGTTTAAAGGTGAGTAGCCAATTTCAATTAGCTTCTGTTTCGAAGCAGTTTACTTCCATGGCAATAATGATGTTGAAGGAACGTGGATTCTTAAGTTATGATGATAAAGTAACTCGCTTCTACCCCAAATTTCCATACACGAATGTAACAATCCGACAATTACTAACGCATCGTGCTGGACTTGCCGATTACCGATGGTTTATTGATCCGTATTGGCTGGAAAAAGAAAAACCGATTTCGAATCAGGAAATGATGCGCATGTTTTCAAAGCATAAACCAGATCCTTATTCCTCTCCAAATTCGCATTATTCCTATAGCAATACTGGTTATGCAGTTCTAGCTGCTATTGTTGAAAAAATTAGTGGTGTTACATTTTCTACCTTTATGAAAAAAGCTGTTTTCGAACCTTTGGGGATGAAACATTCGCAGATTTATTCGAAATGCGAGCAAGCTAATTTACCCGGAAATGTTTGTGGCTACGATCGCAATGGGAGTTGGAAAGCGCCTAACGATTGTTTCAATGGAATAACTGGAGATAAGAATGTTTTTTCTACAGTCGAAGATCTTTTTATCTGGGATCAAGCTTTATATGGAAACAAACTGGTTAAGCAAGAAACATTAGCTGAGGCATTTAAAGAAGGAAGTCCCGAATTGCATGGATTGAGAAATTATGGATTTGGTTGGAGAATAAATAAACAAAACCCCGAAAAGCAAATAGTATATCACAGTGGCTGGTGGCGTGGATTTCGCACTTTTTTTATGCGAAATTTAACCGATCACAATGCCATCATTGTATTAACCAATACAGTAAATTATAGTATCAATAGTTTAGGGAAAGTTAATCAGTTGGTTATGAATTCAAATATTGATTCATTAGAAGTTGATTGATTTGCATGTGCATTATTTTGTAAATTTCGGCTCATAATACTCTGATTAATGTTTAAAAAGATTCTTCTAGGAATTGGTTTATTCCTTGTTGCCTCCATCATTGCAATTGTTATTTGGCTTTACTCACTTGTTCCTGATTATTCAGGTGATAAACAATTGAAAGGCCTTAACAAACAACTTGATGTTTATTACGATAATTTTGGTGTGCCACATATTTATGCGCAAAATGAAGAGGACGCTTATTTTGCTTTGGGTTATGTTGTAGCTCAAGATAGATTGTTTCAATTGGAAATGATTAAACGACTCGCATCAGGTCGCTTATCCGAATTGCTCGGAAATTCGATGGTGAAAACAGATCGTTTCTTCCGAACATTGGGATTAAATCGCCACGCAAAATGGTCGGCACAAGAATTTCTAAAACGCAGTCCGAAGCCAATAAAACAAAGTGTTAAAGCATATATTTCGGGTATTAATCAATACATTAATCAAGGTAAAACACCCATTGAGTTCACCATGTTGGGAATCGGAAAAGAGGAGTACACTTTGGAAGATGTATTTCTTGTTTCGGGCTATATGGCTTTTGGATTTGCAGAAGGTTTCCGGATCGACCCGATGGTGGAAGGCATGTATCGGAAAGTGGGCGATAAAATGATGTCGGAGCTCGAATTGGGTTGGCCAGCTGGAAGTACTACGATTCCGGTTAATCCTCGCGTTATGTCCAATGCGGTTCAGTTAAGTCAGAATCTGGATCAAATATTTGAAGAATATCCGGTTGCACCTTGGATTGGTTCAAATAGCTGGGTTTTAGCTCCAAAGAAAACCAAAAGTGGCAAAGCGCTCTTGTGCAACGATACGCACATGGGTTATTCGCAACCATCCATTTGGTTTGAAGCACATTTAGAATATCCGGGCTTTCGCTTTTATGGTAATCATTTAGCCGGTTTTCCTTTTGCCATGACAGGGCACAGCGATTTTTGTGGAAATGGATTAACCATGTTCGAAAACGACGATGTGGACTTTTATATCGAGCAGCGTGATGGAAACAATGTGCTATTCCAAAATACTCCAAAGGCACTCAAGGTTTTTTCAGAAACAATTCATGTGAAAGATTCAGCTGATGTTGTTTTTCAGGTTGAAGAATCGGAGCACGGACCTTTGATTGATCGCGTTATGGATAATATTCCAATTTTCAATCAGGCGGTATCTGTTTGGTGGTCTTATTTGAAATTCCCCTCACGATCGCTTGAAGCTGTTTATGAATTAAATCATGCCCGATCGATGGATGATGCCCGCAACGCAGCAGCTAAAATTGATGCGCCGGGTTTGAATCTAATGTATGGTGATAAAGACGGGCACATTGCCTGGTGGACAACCGCGAAATTGGTAAAACGCCGTCCTGGCATGTTTAGTAAGCGTTTTTTGGACGGTGCAACGGGGAATGATGAACCATTAGGATGGCTCGATTTCAATCAAAATCCTCATTCCGAAGATCCAGCATCAGGATACGTTTATTCGGCAAACAATCAACCAGCAAGTATCGAAGGAGATTTATATCCTGGATATTATGTTCCTGAAAACCGTGCACTTAGAATCGTTCATGAATTAAGTAAGCAAGACAAATGGGATTCCAACATGATGAAAAAACTCATCACCGATGGGAAGAGCGAAGTATATCCAAAAACAGCCAAAGATCTTCTTTACATTCTAGGAACTGTAGAACCGGAAGCACTTAAAACTGAAGCAGCAAATCGATTAAGAAGTTGGGAAGGAAATCATGGATTGGAATCTTCCGGCACCTTGATTTATTATCGATGGATATACAATATTCTGAGGTTAACATTTGCCAATAAAGTGGGAGCAACTTTGTTTAATTCATATATGAATTCTCATTTTATGAAGACAACGTATCCTGTATTATTGAATAAAACGTATTCAGCTTGGTGGGATAGTTGGGCGACCAAAGGTGAAGAAAAACGTTTCATTATTGTTCAACAGGCCTGGCATAAAACAATCAACGATCTAAATTCGGTTTATGGGAAAGATCAAACCAAATGGAAGTGGAGTAGGGCGCACACCATCGAACATGTTCATCCAATAGGTAGAAAAAAACCATTTGACATGCTATTCAATGTTGGTCCTGAAAGTGTAAGTGGTGGAAATGAAGTAATCAATAACATCGCATTTAATCTAGATTCAACGGGTTATTATCCTGCAAAATTTGGTCCTGCAATGAGACGCATCATCGATTTTTCTGACACCGATCATTCATTGAGTATATTGCCAACTGGCCAATCGGGATATTTTCTCGCTCCTCATTATGATGATCAATTCGACTTGTACAACAAAAATGCGTTTCGTCCTCAATTGATGAATCGCGCTGAAATTGAAAAGAGTGCGAATGGTAAATCGCTTCACTTGAAGCCGGAATGATGCAAAATCAAAGTACGGATACTGTTTTAATGATTCGTCCTGCTAGTTTCAAATACAATGTTGAGACAGCCCAAAGCAATGCATTTCAAAAAGCACCAAATATTGAAAATCCGAATGATTTAGCTTTGCAGGAATTCGATGCCATGGTAGCTATTTTAAGAGCCGAAGGAGTAAATGTCTGGGTGGAAGAAGATAGCATTTTTCCAGAAAAACCCGATGCCATTTTTCCCAATAACTGGCTTGGAATTCATCCTGGAAAACACATAGTACTTTATCCAATGGCAGCCGAAAATCGCCGCTTGGAAAGAGAACCTAATCTTATTCGTCGAATTCAATCGCATTTACCTGAATATAAATTATCCGATTTCAGTGAATCTGAAACATTGGGTGAATATTTAGAAGGTACGGGAAGTCTTATTTTCGATCATATTCAAAAGCGCGTTTTCGCAAGTAGGTCAAACCGCACTCACGAAAAAAAAGTAACGGAAATTGCCGAAATGCTTCATTTTGAACCTGTAATTTTTGATGCGATTGATGCTGATTCAGATGCATATTACCATACCAATGTGGTGTTATGTATCGGGACGCATTTTGGAATTGTTTGTTCTGAGAGTATTCCGGAAAACGACCGAGATCGAGTTGTGAAGGCGCTATCTGAAAACGGGCGAGCATTATTGCATATTACACGGGAACAAGTTTTAGCATTTGCTGGGAATGTGTTAGAATTGAGAAATTCATCCGATGAAACGTTAATCGTTCTTTCTTCAACAGCTATGAATTCACTTATGCCAACAGAATTGGCATTTTTGCAGCAGTTTGGATTATTGCTTCCAATTGATATTCCCTTCATAGAACAAACAGGAGGCGGAAGCGTTCGATGTATGATGGCGGAAGTTTTTGATTAATTTTAATATTCTTTTTTCTAGCGTTCCGAAAATTTTATCTTTGAACATCGTAATATAAAACAAGCACCATGATTATTCCTAATTTCAAGATTATACTTTCAGCTTTTGTGTTTTCAGCATTTGTGTCGAACGCTGTTTCGGCTCAAACCAAAACTGAAAAAACTTCCATGACTGCGGCTAAAAAAGATGAGCGTCCAAGTCCACCTAAAACAACAGAAGCGACCATTGGAAATTTAAAAGTGGTTGTTAATTATAGTTCTCCGGGTGTAAAAGGTCGTAAAGTATTTGGCGAACTAGTTCCATTTGGTAAAGTTTGGCGTACGGGTGCTAACGAAGCTTCAACTATCGAAGTAAGCCGTGATTGTAAAGTAGGTGGCGGAATGTTACGTGCTGGTAAATATGCTTTGTTTTCCATTCCTGGTGAAACAGAATGGACTATCATTATCAATTCGGTTACAGACCAATGGGGATCATACAAATACGATGAGAGCAAAGATGTTCTTCGTTTTAAAGTAGCACCTAAAAAATCAGCTGAGTTGAATGAACGTTTTAAATTCGAAATCACATCCGACGAACGCGCAGATGGACGAATGAGTATATTTTGGGAAAACACAGAAATTACCTGGGAAATTCGATAATAAATATAATGCTTTGAATGGCCAGTTTTTCTGGCATTGAAGGATTGTAGGATGTTGGAAATTATATACTGAATAATCAAATCCCGGGAGTCAATATTTAAACCGAAGCAGAATTCGCGGAATTAATTAACATCTTCATTAATGGATTACATACCCATTAATTAGTCGCTTTTTTCACAATCCGAATACCTCATTATGGGAAAGAGTCTTGACCATATTCTCTATGGTTTTGATTAGATTCGTAGTTTGGTGGATATCATTTTCGTTGCAAACAAATTTGTCTCGAGCTCATGAAAAAGTTAACAACAGTCATTTTACTATACACATTTGCATTCTTTGGAATTTCTTTCAAAACAAAGAAATTCCCAGATTTTGAATATCTTTCTATTCATTCGGAAAAAATCAATAACTCAATTTTCAAAAACAAAAAATCTGTTGTTGTTATCGGACATATTGGTTGTCCTCCGTTTATGCAATTTGTCAAAGATTGTCAAGAATCAAACGTTGATGATCCATTTCAAATGATTTTTATTTTAGAGAATACAAATTCTCAAATTAATGATTTCAATTCAAGTGAAGTTAATAATTGGTCTCAAACAAGAAAATATTTTGGTTTGAAACCAATGGATGGAATAGTAATAGGAGAATGCAGTAACGACAATTTAAAAAATGATGGAAAGAATATAATAGTTTCAACACAATGTAGAAGAATATCAAAGAAACTGCATTCCCAAAGCTCACCATCAATATATTCGGTTAATGATCAAGGCTTAATCACAAATAAAATAAAAGGATATGTAATTGGATTGTCTTCTAATGAACGATTAGAGATAATTTTAAATAGAAAGTGAGCGAGTGGTGCGAATAGGTTATGTGCATTTAGACGGTACGTTAGCGGTCAGTTTCAGTCTATCAATATACAAACGAGAGACTTTCTAATGATTAATAAAACAAAAGATGAATGATTTAATTACAAAAAACCTATTTGAATTTTGGGATTATATAGGTCGGAAAAATAATATTTATATTGAATCTTCAAATTATAAAGCAGTATGTGTAAAAGATTCAGATTGGCCTAATCGAATTTATGCCATAGATGATAAAAAAGAAATTTATGAAGAAATAATAAATTTGAGCAATAAGTCTTTATTACCAAATATAATTACACTAGATAAACAAACAGACGTATTAAATTTTAATAAAATCCAACATCGTTTAAGTCTAGTGAACATGTCTTTGGATCTGAATAACTATACTGGTGAAATTACACATAACGGCAACATTCATCAAGTTGAATCTCAATCAGACGCATCCGATTTTGCAATTATTGCAACGGAATCTTTCGGTTATAAAGTAGATGGTATGATAGTTTATAATTTGAGTAAAGACAGTTCTCAAGCTAAACTTTTTATTCACAAGGAAATAAATGAAATTTTAGGCTGTGGAATTGTTTTTTTTGATAAAAATAATGTCGCTGGCTTTCATATGATTGGAACTATTCCCAAAGGACGAGGAAAAGGAATAGGGAAAAGTATAACGGAGAAATTAATTAGTGAAGCGTTGATTCATAACTCTAAATATTGCGTTCTGAATGCTTCAAAAATGGGTGAACAAATTTATATGAAACTTGGTTTTACCGCTTTTGGGAAACTAAATAATTATTCAATTCTAAAATAAACGCTGTTAATTTGGAATGCCTTGCGAGAAATGGGTTCCAGAATTTTCTTAAGGCTTGTTCTATTGAATTCGGAAATCGCTTTCCAACAAAGCAAATAACATCGAGTCCTCCGGTAAATTAGAACCTTTGGGCGTGTAATGTTGCCGCAAAAGTCCTTCCTGTTGAAAATTGAATTTCTGAATGATAGATAATGATGCTTTATTTTCAGGTGAAATACACGCTTCCATGCGAATCAGATTAAGTTGATTAAATCCGAATTGAATAACAAATTTCAAGGCTTCGGACATTAAGCCCAAACGTTTCCAACGTTCTTCAATAAGAACATATCCCAGTTCCGCTCTTCGATGCAAAAGAAACCAATTATGAAATCCGCATGCGCCAATAGGTGAATCGCTTGCTTTATCGAACAGCATAAACCAACAGGAACTTGTGTCCCAAGTGCGTAAACCTTGTTTCGCTTTGTTTCGCTCATGCTGCCAGTCCTCATCATTCTTAATGTTAAGAAACATCTGAGCTTGATTCACAGGTGCTTTTAAAGCCAAGAAACGTTGATGTTCTGCGCGGACTTCACGCAATATCAAACGATCGGTTTCGTGGGTTGGAATACTCGGGAAAGACCGAGAAATTCCATTTACTTCATGAGGCCTTTGATCCACTTGTAGATGTCGTTTCCATTGGCAAAAACCAATAAGCTTAACAACAATATCATCCCAACCATTTGGGCGCGCTCTAAGAATTTGTCGCTTGGCTTGCGTCCTGTAATAATCTCGTAAAGGAGAAACATAACATGACCGCCATCGAGCGCAGGGATAGGCAAGATATTCATAAACGCCAATACAATAGAAAGAAACGCTGTGATGTTCCAGAATCGATGCCAATCCCAGCCTTTATCAAACTGCGATGCAATAGCACCAAATCCACCAAGCTTCTGAGATCCTTCTTTGGTGAATACGAGTTTGAATTGCTTTACATAGTTTACTAGGGTTGTAGCGCCTTCCGAAATTCCAGCAGGAAACGATTCAAAGAATCCAAAAGACTCTGTCGAGAAAGTGAAGATTTTCTTTGGGTCGATGCTGAAGAATCCTAGTTTGCCATCATTACCAATTTTAGTTTTTAATGCCAAAGTATCGAGTCCACGAACTACGGAAATTGTAACGTCCTTGCCTTTATTATCAGTAAGTTCTTTGCTAAGTTCAGCCATGAAATGAATTTCATGTTGATTAACACCGCAAATGGTATCACCTTTCATGAGTTTGGCGGTTGCTGCTGGAGAATCGTCCATTACGGAATCCACAATAGCTGGAATAGCTGGATAGAAGAGTGTAGGTTCATCTAACCCCACCACTTTTTCAGCAAAACCCTCCGGAATCTTCACATCGATGATGCTTCCTTTACGATTTACTCTGACAGTATTGGGCTCATTTAACAGAATGTCGATGTTTAAATCGCGAAAGTCTCTGGGCATTTTGCCATTTACAGAGACAATTTTATCGCCATTGCGAAATCCCAAATCGGATACAATTTTATCGCCAACAACCACACCGTATTTAGCATTTTCGACCGACAAATATTCCTTTCCCCAAGCAAAAAGAATCATGGAATAAATAAACATTCCTAAAATTAAATTCACGGTTACACCACCAATCATGATAATTAAGCGTTGCCATGCTGGCTTAGAGCGAAACTCCCAAGGTTGAGGAGGCAAAGCCATTTGCTCTTTATCCATCGACTCGTCTACCATCCCCGAAATCTTCACATAGCCACCTAATGGAAGCCAACCAATCCCATATTCGGTTCCTTGGTCTACACCGTTTTCGTCAATTTTTTTGGTTTTGAATTTAAAGAGTGAAAAGCCCCAATCGAAGAAAAGGTAGAATTTCTCAACACGTGTATTGAACCAACGAGCAGGAAAAAAATGCCCCATTTCGTGGAGGACAATTAATATAGAAAGGCTTAAAATAAGTTGAGCAGCAAGAACAAGATTGTCCATCAGGAGTTTTAAATAATATTGTGCAAAAGTAGAGAAATAAAGGAATGATTGATAACGAGATTTATAAAGCATTCGTATTCCTTGTTTTCTTTACTTTACCAATGATTTTTGATTCTAATTTTTAACTGAACACTATTGTCGAATAACACATACAATCTTTTTCAAGCCGATGCTTTCGAGAATATTTTACCGAAAGATGGAGAGGTCAATTATTTCGGAGCTATTATTTCGCTTGAAATAGCTGATGCCTTTTTCCTAAAACTTCGTGATGAAATTGAATGGAAAAACGATGAATTAGTTTTGTTTGGAAAACGCATTGTGACCAAACGGAAAGTGGCATGGTATGGTAATTTACCTTTCGAGTATGTGTATTCAAATTCAAAGAAGCAAGCGTTACCATGGAATAAAACGCTGCTTGAATTAAAAATCTTTTTGGAATCATGTACTGGTTTTACGTACAATTCTTGTTTGCTTAATTTATATCATTCGGGCGATGAAGGCATGGCTTGGCACAGTGATAATGAAAAGGAATTATTGGAAAATGGGGCTATTGCTTCCTTGAGTTTTGGAGTCGAACGGGTTTTTGAATTAAAACATAAACAGGATAACATCAAAGTGAAAGTCCTCCTTGAACATGGAAGTTTATTGCTTATGAAAGGCATAACTCAAAAGCATTGGCTACATCAATTGCCCAAAACCAAAAAAGTAGGAACACCTAGAATAAATCTCACATTTAGAACTATAAATCATTCACCATCTTTGTGATATAATGAAATTAATTTATCAAATTCTATTCGTTTTAATCTCAATTTTCACTTCCAAAATCTATTGTCAATCAAACCCAGAAGAACTTGGAATATCACTAATGAACTGCTTTCAAGGTGATAGCATTTCTCAAATAAAAAAACATTTTCCAACTGCCAATCAACTACTTAGGTATGCTGGAAAACACAACATGGAATTGAATGATGATAAGATATCTGCTTTGAAAGAGAGCTATTCTAACCAAATCATCGAGTTAAATTCAAAATTAATCAACATTCAAAAGGATGGAATAAACAAAGGAATTGATTGGAAAATGATTCAAACGGATAGCATTCGAACTTCCAAGAAGATATCTCCAAATGCAACTATCGAAAACGATTCAATTGAAATAAATCGGGTGGAGATTGATTTTCACTATATGACGAATAACTATCGAATGGTTCTAGAAAATACCATCGAAATTGAAGGGCGGTGGTATCTCGATAATAAAATTTATTTTCGGAAGTTGAATGAAGAATAATTCTCAAATGATGAGTGTATGCAATCCAAAACAACGGATATTGTAATCCCCAATTCATGAGTAAAATTCAAGTACATATCGGCGATCAACCTGGAAAAATTTGCTTAGAAAGTGTATTAATAGCCAATCTCAATACACAATTGATTTTGGCTATTTGCAGCGATATGGTTGCCAGCGATGCGCGTGGTTTTTACGATATTCAGCCGCATCAAATACTTGTCAATAAAGCGAGTTTCGATCGTGTTAAATCGATACGAAATTCCGCTTCTGTCGAGATTGAGCAGAATGAATTTGGACTTCAGCTTAATTGTACCTGCGGAAACGCAACTAAGTCGCTTTGTGCACATCAAGCTCAAGTGCTTTTTAATGTTATGAACCGAGATGAGTTTAGGGTGTTTTTTGATGAGGAATTGCGTCAGCAGAAAATAAAAGAATACGCTGCTCAGGTTGGAATTTCTTCGAATGAAAACCCCGAATTGTTTTTTCAAGTCGACTATCAGCATGGAAGATTGAGCATAGTTTCCATTCAAAAAGAATTACTCTTAATCGATCCAATTAGCCAAAATCAAATTAATCAAAAACTGCTAATTGAATCTGAAACGATTAAGAACGAAGACGAAAAAACACAACTCATTCTCGTTTTTCGGAAACACCGATTTTACGAACATTTCTGTATTGAGGTATGTGAAGCGAGAACAACCTCAGATGGGAAACTTAAAAAGCCAATTACAGCAATAAATCCTTTCGATGTTATTTGGAAATATTCTCAACCCGATGAACTCAAGTTTTTCACTGCCATTGCTCGTTTTGCGAATTTGTATGAAGAAGATCGAAATGAAAACGATATAAAAGCACTAAAAGCGATTTTTAAAAACCCACTGCAAATTTCTGCCTATATTTTAACGGGAGACGCTGCCGATAATCCTCCATTGGCGGCATTCGAACCGGTGAAATTGCAGGAATTAGATGCACGCATGCAGTTGTTTGTTGATAAACAAACTTCCATGTTTCGAATGAATGGAACTATGCAACTCGAAGGGAATGACATTCCGTTCGAGCAAGTTCGCTTGGCTTTTGGGTATTTCTTTCGATACAGAGATTACCTGTATTTTTGCCCCGATTTGCAGATTATTCGCGTGTTTGATTTTTTCCGTCAGAAGCGATTTAATATACTAATACCAGCATCTGCTTTTGAGGATTTTCGAGTTAAAACATTATCACCACTCGAAGAGAAAGTGCAAATCAATTACGCACATCTTAAGCCTGCAAATCAAGAACAGCGCTTAGAAAGTGGGCTCGATGAAATTCCTGAGAAGCTGCTTTATTTGAGTCAGGCAGGAAACGATATTCAGCTTATTCCTGCTATGCGTTACGGACCTGTTGAGGTTGCGGTCATGTCTCAAAAGCAAATTTACACGAACGATTTAAAAGGAAATGCAATCACCATTGTGCGCGACGATAATTCCGAAAATGATTTGCTTGCCACAGTAATCAAGTTGATTCCAGAATTGAATGAGCAATTGGCAACAGGAAAACTTTTTATAAGCAAGACCGCATTTTTGGATGAGGAATGGTTTCCGAATATGTTCGAAACACTCCAGAACAAACAGATTCGTGTATTGGGTTTTAGTGAATTGAGCAAGCTCCATTTGTCGATGCATAAAGCCAAAGTGAATATACAAGTTAAATCTGGGCTCGATTGGTTTGAAACGGCATTGGATGTTCGATTTGGAAAGCAAAAAGTGCGAATGAAACAACTCAGCTCGGCCGTTCGAAACAAAAGTAAATACATTCAGCTTGACGATGGTACCCAAGGCATACTTCCACAGGAATGGCTCGATCGTTTTGCCCGTTATTTCTCTATGGGAATTGTTGCTGCTGAAATTTTGAGAACACCTAAAATTCGTTTTCAGGAAGTTTCTGATGTGTATGATTGGTCGCATTTCGATGTACATACTCAATCGCAAATCCAAACGTATGCCGATAAATTGAAGTCGTTTCAGGCAATTGAAGAAATTGACTTACCCAAAGGTTTAAATGCGGAGTTGCGAGCATATCAGAAACAAGGTTTTTATTGGCTCAATTTCCTTCATGAATTTGGTTTTGGTGGATGTTTGGCCGACGATATGGGTTTGGGTAAAACCATTCAAGTAATTACATTTCTGCAATATTTAAAAGAAAAGGGGAATTCAGGAACGCATTTAATTGTGTTGCCGTCAACACTAATTTTCAATTGGCAAGAAGAATTTACACGCTTTGCTCCCGAATTGAATATTGAAGTTATTCATGGGGCTAATCGAAGTAAATTATCTGTAAACCTAAGAAATACCGATGTCTTTATCACTTCCTATGGGGTTTTGCAATCGGATATTTCGGAGTTCAAAGCCTTTCCTTTTCACATAATTGTTTTGGATGAATCGCAGGCTATTAAAAATCCCGAAACGCTTCGTTATCGTGCAGTTTGTTCATTAAAAGCCAAGCAGCGATTGGTTCTTACGGGTACGCCACTCGAAAACAACACCTTTGATTTGTTTGGGCAGTTGTCGTTTGCTTGTCCAGGATTACTTGGAACCAAACAACAGTTCAAGCTACTTTTCTCTATTCCCATCGATACGTTTAAAGACAGTAGTAGAGCTAAGGAGTTAAGTCGTATAGTAAAGCCCTTCATTCTTCGTCGCACCAAAAATCAGGTAGCCCGTGAACTTCCTCAGCGCACCGAGATGGTTGTTTATTGTGAAATGGGTGTTGAGCAGAGACGGATTTATGAAGCATATTCCAAAGAACTCCGCGATTTCATTGTTAACAAACAATCCGACGAAATTAATCGCAATAGCATGTATGTTTTACGAGGACTAACTCGATTGCGTCAAATCTGCAATGCGCCATCCTTGCTCAACGAGAAAAACTACTTCAGTGCAGAATCTGCTAAGATTGATGCACTGATGGAACAAATTCAACAACATGCACCCGAACATAAAATATTGGTTTTTTCTCAATTTGTAGGCATGCTCGAATTGATTCAAACTGCATTATTGAAACAACAAATTCCGCATGAGTTTTTAAGCGGTCAAACACGCAACAGAAAAGATCGTGTTAAAGCATTTAAGGAACAAGATGAAATTCGTGTGTTTCTTATTAGCTTGAAGGCGGGAGGGACCGGACTCAATCTCACCGAAGCTGATTATGTTTATTTGGTAGATCCTTGGTGGAATCCTGCAGTTGAGAATCAAGCAATTGATCGGGCACATCGAATCGGGCAAAAGAATCGTGTAATGGCAGTTCGATTAATATGTCCAGATACAATAGAAGATAAAATTCGTTTGCTTCAGGAATCCAAACAGCAACTTATTTCGGAGCTTATTCCCAACGAAGCGGGACTTTTGCAAAATTTAAGTAAAACGGATTTGCTTAGTTTGTTGGCCCCATTGCGCTAAATCCATATTGGTTCATTTAAATTGATGATTTTCTGCTTCTAAGATCAGATTTAGAAAAAGGCGTGTTGATGCGACTTATTACTCAATACAAAGAGGTAAATTACTCAATAGACTAAGTAAAACTACAAATTGATATATGTATAAAACTGCATCTATTTATCCTTTATTTACGCAATAAAATGCGTGAAATAACTCAATGTATTGAGTAAATAGTTAAATATTTCATTGGCTTTTCGCAGATTTTACTCATTAAATAATAATAAATAACTCAATACATTGAGTAAAATAGCTCAATATTAATGAGCTATAAAATTTAATTTCCTCCTTGATTTACGCAATTGTAAAAGTAAAATAACTCACTGCGTTGAGTAAAATAACTCAAGTTGATGTATTGTGAAATTTAATTTTCCGCTTAATTTCCGCAGCATAAAAAGTAAAATAACTCAATGCATTGAGTAAAATAGCATTTATTTTGTAATTTAGCTGCTTCAAATATTTTGAAAAAATGGAACACTTTCGACTGCAATACACCGAACTAAAAGAACGAATTCTTGAAAAACGCAGGTTCATTCAAGTCCTTTCGGGGCCAAGACAGATTGGGAAAACGACCATGGTTCTTCAGTTATTAAAGGAGCTGCCGTTGCCATATTTATTCGTTTCGGCCGATGGAGTTGAATCATCAAACAGAAACTGGATTGAACAACAATGGGAAATTGCCAGATTAAAACTAAAGCAATCGGAAGCTACAGAATTCATTTTGGTAATCGATGAAATTCAGAAGTTGGAGAATTGGAGTGAATCAGTTAAACGACATTGGGACGATGACACCCGAACAGGATGTCAAATCAAATTGATTCTTTTAGGTTCTTCACGTTTAATGTTGCAACAAGGTTTGACCGAATCTCTAGCCGGTCGTTTCGAACCCATGTATATGAGCCATTGGAGTTTTCGGGAAATGAAAGAGGTATTTGGTTGGAATGCACAGCAATACGCTTGGTTTGGAGGATATCCAGGTGCGGCTGAATTAATTCGAAACGAAAAGCGCTGGCGAGAATACGTGCTTCATTCGCTCATTGAAACCAGTATTTCAAAAGACATTCTCATGCTTACGCGGGTTGATAAACCTGCCTTAATGAAACGTTTGTTTGAACTTGGCTGTAGTTACTCTGGGCAAATACTCTCATTCACAAAAATTCTAGGTCAGCTCCTCGATGCCGGAAATACAACCACCTTATCGAACTATCTTCAACTTACCAGTTCGGCTGGCTTATTGGGTGGTCTTGAGAAATTTGCTCACGATGAAATCCGGCAGCGCTCGTCTAGTCCCAAATTCCAAGTATACAATACAGCACTCATCAGTGCTCAACAATCCGATTCTCTCCATAGTAAATTGAAAAACCCCGCAGCTTGGGGAAGAATTGTTGAATCATGTGTTGGTGCACATTTGTTGAATAACTCAATTGAAGGTGAATTCAAATTGCATTATTGGAGGGAAGGAAATCACGAAATCGATTTTGTCCTTTCTCGAAAAGATGAAATTATTGGTTTGGAAATTAAAAGCGGAGCAAAACAGAAAGCTGCGGGATTAAACGCGTTCAAGAAGAAATATCCACAAGCGCGTTTCATGTTGGTTGGTGATTCGGGTCTTTCTTGGGAAGAATTTATTCAAATAAAACCCATCGAACTTTTTCGACAATGAACGAAGATTTCCATTATTTGAAACGATATTCGAAAGAAAATGCTCTGTTACCAAAACCCTCAGAAGGAGAAAGTCGCATCGTCTTTTTAGGAGATTCAATCACTGAATTTTGGATCGATGAGCTTCCTTCATTTTTTGAGGGGCGCTCATTTATTAACCGTGGAATTAGTGGACAAACCACTCCACAAATGCTTGGACGCTTTGAGCAAGATGTGCTTTCGCTGAATCCAAATTCACTTCATCTTTTGGCAGGTACTAACGATATTGCTGGTAATACAGGTGATATGTCGTTGGCTGAAACAGTTGAGAACATCCGTTTAATGATTCAATTATCAAAAGCTAATAATATCCAAGTTTATTTAGGAGCAGTTTTGCCTGCTGACTTTTTCAATTGGCGCCCTTCAGTTCATCCATTAAATCAAATTATCGAACTCAACAAACAATTGCAATTGCTTTCAGAAATGGAGGGAATTACATTTATTGATTACCACACGGCTATGAGAAATGAAATAGGGGCATTGAATCCAGACTTCGCAGATGATGGTGTTCATCCCAATTTATTAGGATATAAGCGAATGGAAATTGTGTTCGAACAATTGTTAACTATTTCTTAAAATCAATCCTAGTCGTAATTTATTTTCCTGCAGCTAAAAGCAAGGAAGATAGGATAAAACGAGTTTTATTTATTTTTTTAGATATTAACTTGATTTCCTAAAATTGACAAATTCTATTTGCTTTCAAATACCTATTTATCGAGAACTGGGACAATCCAACCAAAAGGATCTTCGATTTTTTGTGTTTTAATATCGTTCAACATATTATTTACTTCCACAGAAACAGGATTCGGTTCTGGTAGTTTAATGATTAAGTCTTTGTATCCAATTTCATCAATCATGGCAATTCCCACAGCTGTTCCCGTTCCGAATGCTTCTTCGAGTGAATGGTTGTTGAAAGCTTCAATAATTTCGCTGATTGATATTTGGCGTTCAATCACTTCAAATCCTTTATGACGAAGCAGTTGCATGACGCTATTTCGAGTAACTCCAGCCAATACGGTTCCATCCAATGCAGGTGTTATGAATTTTCCTCCAATTTTGAAGAAGATATTCATGGTTCCAACTTCAAGAATATTCTCGAAATTATGTGCATCTAGCCAAAGTACTTGGTCGTAACCGTTTAATTTGGCTTGCTCGGTGGGTAAGATGGCTGCAGCATAATTTCCAGCGGCTTTTGCTGCTCCGGTTCCACCTTGTGCTGCTCTGATATACTTCGTTTCGGCATACAAACGAATACGATTACTGAAATACGGCCAAGCGGGTGTTGCAAAAATGACGAATTTATAACTCGTAGCAGCACGCATTCCTGTGTAAGCTTCGTCGGCATACATGAAAGGACGCAGATACAAGGCACTTCCAACAGAAGAAGGAATCCAGTTGCGATCTAGATTCACAAGCGATTTCAACGCTTCAACAAAAAGCTCTTCGGGGAAATGCGCCATGCCCATGCGTTCGGCACTGATATTCATGCGTTTGGCATTTTCTTCTGGACGAAATAAAAGTGGAGTATTGTTATGTCCTTTGGTCACTTTTAAACCTTCAAAAATGGCTTGACCGTAATGCAATGCCATGGCGGATGGATGAAGAGAAAGTGCTGCCAATGGCTCAATCCGTGGATTATTCCAAGTTCTGTCCGAGTAGTCGCACACAAACATGTGATCGGTAAAGCATGTCCCCATCGGAACATTTTCAATATCGACCTCTGAAATACGGGATTGTGCAACTTGGGAAATATGTATCTGGTAACTCATAGAGTTTTATTTGAAAATTTAAATGGGTGTGTTGATATCGAACTGTTCCAGGTAATCGCCTACTTTTCTTAAGAACGAACCTCCTAAATAACCATCCACCGCACGATGGTCGAATGATAGCGAAAGGAACATCATACTTCGAATGGCAATTTCTTCGCCGAGTTCCGTATTGATCACTTCCGCTCGACGTTTAATGACGCCAAATGCAAGAATAGCGACTTCTGGTTGGTTAATGATTGGAGTGCCCATCAAACTTCCAAAGGTGCCTACATTCGAAATAGTGAATGTGCTTCCTTGAACATCGTCGGGACGTAGTTTATTTGTTCGAGCGGATTCGGCAAGAGCATTCACGCTTTTGGCTAAAGATTGCAAGGATTTCCCAGAAGCATCTTTCACCACCGGAACAATCAAATTCCCGCTTGGTAAAGCAGTTGCCATTCCGATGTTGATGTCTTTATGTACGATGATTTTGTTGTCGTCGATGGAAGCATTGATGAGTGGAAAATCCCCAATGGCAAGCGAAACAGCATCCACAAAAAGCGGAGTAAAGGTTAAGCGTTCGCCATATTTTTGTTGGAATTCATCCTTCATTCTCAATCGCCAATCGCTGAGGTTGGTGACATCAATTTCGATGTATGCAGTAACGTGTGGCGAAGTCTGTTTCGAATACACCATGTGATCGGCAATCATTTTGCGCATCCGATCCATTTCCACGATGTGGTCTTTGCCTTCGATGAAGCTGATAACTGGTTTCGGATAAGAAGAAGCAGTTTGAGAAGCAATGCCTTTTCGTAAAGGTGTAATTCGGTTTTTCAAGTAATGAAAAATGTCGCTTTTTTGAATGCGTCCATCAATCCCAGAACCTTGAATACTTTGCAATTCCTCGATGGAAATATTCTCCTTGAGCACAATGTTTCGGAGCAAGGGCGAGAGAAATCCAAGTTCGTATACTTTTCCTAAGCTAACAGGAGTTTTAGATTCCGAAACGACTTCAACGACTTTTTCTGTGTTATTGGAAATAGGCAGAACAGCTTCATTGCCCACATCAATCAAGGCCAAAACAGCACCAACCAATACAACATCGCCTTTTGAGAAACGAATTTCGGTGATGACACCTGCATAAGGAACGGGTACTTCATTATCCACCTTGTCGGTTCCAACTTCGAGCAAAATTTCTTCAGCAGCAATGGAATCTCCAACCCCTTTATTCCAAGTGAGAATAGTGGCTTCGGAGATACTTTCTCCCATTTTGGGTAATTTGAATTCTACAATTGGCATCGTTTTATTTTTTCCTGAATTCTGAAATCGTTTGATAAAATGCTTCCTGTGATGGACGATTAGCCGGGATTTCTCGCAAGGGTTCAACCGCTTTCAATGTCTCAAAACACTCTTTTGGTAGTTGTTGATACAAAGAGGTTCCTTTTGTTTTCCAGTCAATCATTTCTTGAGTAACATCCTTGATAATTTGTGCGGGATTTCCAACCAATAATTTACGAGCGGGCACCTTCGTTTCGGCTTTCACAAATGCGAGTGCTCCCACAATACATTCATCGCCCAATTCCACATCGTCCATAATAACGGCGTTCATTCCAACAAGGCAATTAGCACCGATATTGGCTCCGTGAATGATGGCTCCGTGACCAATATGTGCTCCTTTTTTCAAGGTGATGTCTTTGCCGGGAAACATGTGAATGGTACAGTTTTCTTGAATATTACATCCATCTTCAATGATTATTCCTCCCCAATCGCCACGAATTGCCGCACCAGGTCCCACATACACGTCTCTGCCAATTATGACATTACCTGTAATAGCAGCTTGTGGATGAATGAAACTGCTTTCGTGGATTACCGGAATAAAACCCTTGAATTCGTATACCATGTTGAGGTTTATTGGAATTTTTTAAGCGTTTCTTTGGTGAAATCGGAAAGTACCAAGCGACCGCTAATGGCAGCACGTTCGGCTAACAAAGTATCCCAATCATCGGTTCCGCGCCAAAATACTTTTTTCATTTCCAACATTGCTTCGGGATTATAGCTGCAAAGATGTTTCGCAAAAGTATCAATTGCTTCATCCATAAGTTCGATGCTCTCAAAAACTTGCGCATACAAGCCTTTCTGCATGGCCCAATGAGCATCGTAAAACGTATTGGCATCGATGGCAATTTGCGACATGGCCGAAACCCCCATTTTTCGTTCAATGGCTGGACTAACCACAAAAGGACCAATTCCGACATTGAGTTCGCTTAATTTCACGGATGCGAATTTTGTAGCAAAGCAGTAATCGGTTGAGGCTGCTAAACCAACACCACCGCCTACCGTTTTTCCTTGAATGCGACCAAGAATAAACTTTGGACATGTTCGCATCGCATTGATAACATTCGCAAATCCTGAAAAGAATATCTTACCTGTTTCCGCATCATTGATGGTAATGAGTTCTTTGAAACTAGCACCAGCACAAAAGGTTCTGTCGCCCCCGCTTTTTAAAATGATTACACATACATCATCCATTTTTCCAACCATGGTAATGCTCTCTGCAAGCTGCGAAAGGATAGTTCCTGGCAATGAATTTTGATCGGGATGATAAAATTCAATGGTGGCAATTTTATTTTCAATAGTATGATTTACAAATCCTTCCATTAGTTTATCTTGTTTATTACTTTATCAAAATCGCTCAGTTTCACAATGTCTCTTTATCCTTCTTTTTGAACTGTTTCCAAAATGGAAATAGTTGATGTTTTTGATATTTCCTTAGATTTATAATTGTTAGTTAAGTGTTTGTTAACAGCAAGTGTTTCAGTGGTTATAGCCGCATCTGTTGTTTGGTATAACAGTATCAACGATTGCATATTTTTCTTTCTACCCCAATTTTGAATTACAAAATCCCAAACTGTTCAAAATGATGGTTGAAATGCTTGGTGTTCAATAGATCCCAACCAAATTTATCTAAATGTCCAAATACGGCATTTTTAGTTTCTGAATCTGGATTGGCTTTGAAATAGGCTTCATATGCGTCCCATGCTTCAAGCATTTTATTTTTAGCAGTTGCCAGATCGGGATGGATGAGTTGATCGAGCGATTCTTTTTCCATCAATGGATGTTTGAATCCTTTCGGCATGGGTTTGTAATTATACACCATCTCTTGCACTTTGGCTAAATGTTCGGCTGGCGTATCAATTTCAAAATTCTGAATTTCTCCCGATGCAATGTGGAAACCTTTTTCAATGTGTTCCATCAAATGTTGAGGTGTTAGGATTCCCCAAGACGCTTTCGATTGTTCGGTTAATTTGGTTAAGTATCCTGCAATATTGCTTCTGTTAATCTCCACAAATGGCGACTTCTTTTGCACCATCGTCAGAATAGTAGCAATAGCAACAAGCTCATCATTCTGATCGAAAACTTCCACGAACCATTTCACAATCCCGCATGGAATTTCCTTTCCAACACTGTCGCGTTCGATTTTTTGCTTGCACGTCAAACGAACGTAAATGGTATCGTTATGATAAATAGGACGCACAAAGCGACATTCTTCCAATCCGTAATTGGCTGCAACGGGACCTTTGTTAGGCCATACAAACAATCCAGCTGCAGCAGATAAAATGAAATATCCATGTGCAGTACGTTTCTCGAAAATGCTGCCTTTCAAAGAAGTAATATCCGTGTGCGCATAGAAATGATCCCAACTTACGTTTGCAAAACTGATGATGTCGGTATCGGTAACGGTGCGCTTATGCGTTTTTAGAGACATACCAGGTTGGATATCATCCCAATGGTATTTGAACGGATGATCGGGAGCTTCTTTGTATTTCGCATTTGGCTGATAAATGCCAGTAATTTCGGTCAGTGTGCTTGGACTTCCCTGAATGGCGCATCGTTGCATATAGTGTTTGATGCCTCGAATTCCGCCCATTTCTTCGCCACCACCAGCGCGACCAGGTCCACCATGAACCAAGAGTGGGAGCGGAGAACCGTGTCCTGTACTTTGCTTGGCATTTTCGCGGTTAAGAACAAGGATTCGTCCGTGGTGTGTTGCCGATTGAATCACATATTCTTTCGCCAATACATCGTTATTTGTTACAATTGACGAAACAAGCGAACCTTTACCTAAACGAGCAAGGTCAACGGCTTCATCCATATTTTTGTATGGCATTATGGTAGAAACCGGTCCAAATGCCTCTGTTTCGTGAACGCGTATATTTACGAAAGGCTTATCCTCACGCAATAGAATGGGCGCTATGAATGCTCCTTTTTCACTGTCGGCGCCGATTAAAGAAAGTTGATCCACATTTCCATAAACGATGTTTGCAGTTTGAGCAATTTCAGCAACGCGTTCTTTTACTTCACGCACTTGGTCTTTGCTAACGAGCGAACCCATGCGAACTTCTTTCAATCGAGGATCGCCAATGCTCACTTTATCGAGGGCTTTGCCCAACGCAATTTGCACATCATCCATCAGTTTTTCTGGAACAATAAGACGGCGGATAGCTGTACATTTTTGACCTGCTTTAACAGTAATTTCAGATCTCGCTTGACTGATAAATAAATCGAATTCAGGCGTTCCGGGGACAGCATCTTCACCTAAGACAGAGCAGTTGAGAGAATCCGCTTCCATATTAAACGGCACCGATTCACTGATTACTTTTGAATGTGCTTTGAGTTTTTGTCCGGTTGATGCAGAGCCAGTAAACGTCACCACATCTTGATCGTTGAGGTGATTGAGCATATCGCCAGCAGAGCCGCAAATGAGTTGTAAAGCGCCTTCAGGTAAAATGTTGGATGCGATGATTTCGCGAACTACAGCTTCTGTTAAATAACATGTTGAAGTTGCTGGTTTAACGATAGCCGGAACACCCGCCATCCAATTGACAGCACATTTTTCGAGCATTCCCCAAATTGGGAAATTGAATGCATTGATGTGAACAGCAACACCTAATTTAGGAACGAGAATATGGTGCGCCATGAAACGACCGCCACGCGAGAGATCGATGGGGTCACCTTCAACGTGGTATGACTGGTTGGGAAATAATTTCCGTAAAGAAGCATTAGCGAAAAGATTTCCAAAACCACCTTCAATATCAATCCAGCTATCTACGCGCGTAGCACCGGATCTGAAGCTTAACTCATAAAACGGCTCTTTGCGTTTGCTCAGGTAAAGCGCGAGTTTTTTAATCATATTGCCACGTTCCTGGAAGGTCATTCGACGAAGTTTCTCTCCACCTTTTGTTCTTCCATAATGCATGATCTCGCCAAAATTTAAGCCTTCGGCAGATGCGTGACAAATAATTTCTCCGGTAACGGAATCGAACAAAGGCACACCTTCGCCTTGTCCATCAACCCAATGACCGTTTACGTAATTTTGAAGCTTACTCATACTATAAAATTCCTTGTAAATTAAACTCTTTCAATGATTGCTGCATAGCCTTGTCCCACACCAATGCACATGGTAATTAGGGCATATCTTTTTCCGGTAATTTGCAATTCGAGTGCGGCAGAATAGGCGATACGTGCACCTGTAACACCCAGTGGATGGCCGATCGCGATACTTCCCCCATTCGGATTGATTCGAGGATCATTGTCGCTCAAGCCCCAAGCACGAATGCAGGCCAAACTTTGAGATGCAAATGCCTCGTTCAATTCAATAATATCGATGTCTTCCATGCGCAATCCAGCTTTCTCTAATGCACGATTGCTGGCTTCAACAGGACCAATGCCCATAATGCGCGGTTCTACACCCACAACGGCCGAACTTACGATACGAGCAAGTGGTTTTAAACCATATTTCTTTACGGCTTCATCAGATGCAATAAGCGTTGCTGCTGCACCATCGTTTAATCCGGAGGCATTTCCTGCCGTCACCGTTCCACCTTCTTTGCGAAAAGCGGGACGAAGTTTGGAAAGTCCCTCCATGGATGTTGAAGGTTTTACAAATTCGTCTTTATCAAAAGCAATTGGATCACCTTTACGCTGTGGAATTAACACTGAAACAATCTCTTTTGCCAATCGGCCAGAAGCTTGTGCACGAGCGGCCTTCTGCTGACTATTTAACGCAAATGTATCTTGATCTTCGCGCGAAATTTTATACATATCTACCAAGTTTTCAGCTGTTTCACCCATGGCATCTACACCATACGTTGACTGCATTTTGGGATTGATAAATCGCCAGCCAAAACTCGAATCGTACATTTTAGCATCGGTGCCATAAGCCGCTGATGGTTTGGAAATGACCATCGGACCACGCGTCATGTTTTCAACACCGCCTGCAATAAATAGATGACCATCGCCCGATTTAATTGCTCTGCTCGCGTTGATGATGGCTGCAAGACCAGAACTGCAGAGTCGATTCACCGTTTCGCCAGGAACTGAATAGGGGAGACCGGCCAATAGCAGCGACATACGAGCTACATTTCGGTTATCGTCGCCAGCCTGATTCGCACATCCCAAAATAACATCGTCGTAAGCATCGGCGGGAACCGAAGGATTATTTTCAACCAAAGTTTTAATGACCAATGCGCCAAGATCATCAGCTCTGACGGCAGCTAAACTCCCTTGGTAACTACCAATGGCAGTGCGAATTCCGTCTATGATGTATGCTTCCATGTATGTTATTTTCTTTTGATAAATGATATAAATTCTATGAAACGTTCCATTCTTTCTCGGTTCTGTAAACGGTTCCTTTGAAAAGTGCAATGAGTGTTTCGTTACAACGAATCTCGACACGGTAAAAGCCGAATCGGTTCTTTAAAGACTCTTCGGTAGCAATTGCTACAATCTCATCTCCTTCACGAAGAGATTCTATGTGATTGATAGAAGTATTAATGCTTAAAGATTGTCGCCCGTGGGAATTGGACGCAAATGCCAAGCAGCTATCTGCAATGGAATAGGTAATTCCTCCATGAGCAATGCCAAATCCATTTAACATGTCCTTGCGAATTTTCATCGATAATGAACACGTTCCTAAGGCAACATGATTGATGCGGATGTCGAGCCATTGGCTAAATGCATCCTGATCGAACATGGTTTTTACAATTTGATCGGGCTGCATCATGCGGTAAAGAATGATTTTCCTTCGCGCAACATGCGGCGTAAAATGGGGCTGCAACGGTAGCGATCCTCATGGTATTCGTTGTAAAGCGTATCGAGTTGATTCACACACCAGTCAATGCCTTTTTCATCGGCCCAAGCCAATAGTCCTTTCGGATAATTTACTCCTTTTGTCATGGCGTAATCGATGTCCTTTGCAGAAGCAATATTCAGGAAAAATGCATCGGCTGCTTCGTTAATAAGCATCACCAAAATTCGGTCGAAAATGAGTTGTCCTAATTGAGCATTTTCATTTGCTGCTGGCTGAATGGCATCCTGACTGTAGTCATAATAACCACGTCCCGATTTACGTCCGAGGAAACCCGCTTCGGTGAGGCGTTTTTGGGTAAACGAAGGTTTAAAACGCGGATCGAAATAAAATGCACTAAACACCGATTCGGTAACTGCATAATTGACGTCGTTTCCAATAAAATCCATCAATTCGAAAGGACCCATTCGGAAACCACCGATACTTTTCATGGCCCAGTCGATGGTGGCAAAATCGGCAGTTCCTTCTTCATACAAACGAATGGCTTCGCTATAAAAAGGACGCGCAACACGATTGACAATAAAGCCTGGAGTGTCTTTGGCGATGGCAACCACTTTTTTCCAAGAGGCAATAGCATCGACCGTTTTTTGTAAGATATCCGGATCTGTTTGAACAGCAGGTATCACTTCAACCAATTGCATGATAGGTGCAGGGTTAAAGAAATGAATGCCAATTACACGATTAGAATTTTGGCAAGAAGCCGCGATGGATGCAATGGAAAGAGAACTTGTATTGGAAGCGAGGATGCAGGATTTTGAAACGATTTTTTCGAGATCCGAAAACAATGTTCGTTTTACATCGATGTTCTCGACGATGGCTTCAATGATGAGTTCTGCATCAGCAAGATCGGTCAACGTATTAGCATAGCTGATATTTCCAGCAATACGATTTACTTCATCCTGCGTTATTTTCCCTTTCTCTTCGAGCTTTTGTAAAGTCTTATCGAGATTGTTTTTACTACGAGAAAGTGCATCTGGAAATGTGTCGAACAACGTCACCAAACAGCCTGCTGTAGCGGCTACTTGAGCAATTCCGCTGCCCATTGTACCGGCACCAATTACAGCTATTTTATTCATGAAAATTCTTTAATTCTTGAATGGAAAATTAAAGCGTTAAACCTACATAATTCTGCTCAAAAACCTTTGAATTCGGGCTTTCTTTTTTCAACAAAAGCAGCAACTCCTTCTTTGAAATCGTGACTTTCACTTGCTTGAATTTGTAAATTCCCTTCAGCTTGAAGTTGAGAAGTTAAATCGTTGCTCAAGCTTTGGTTCAATAAACGTTTGGTTAAACCCAAAGCCAATGTGGGCAAATTAGCCAATGTTTCAGCGGTTTTCTGAACTTCAGTTTCAAATTCATCGGCTGGAATTGCCTTGTAAATCATGCCCATTTTTTCGGCATCGAGGGCTGAAACTTTGTCCCCCAGCATGCAGAGTGCCGATGCTTTTTGGAAGCCAATTAATCGGGGAAGGAAGAATGTTCCAGCACTGTCGGGCACCAAGCCAATTTTACTGAAAGCTTGAATGAAACTTGCATTTTCGGAAGCCAAAACAACATCGCAAGCAAGTGCAATGTTGGCTCCTGCTCCGGCAGCCACACCATTTACAGCAGCTAAAATCGGTTTTTCAATCGTGCGAATTCGTGTTATGATTGGATTGTAATGCTCTTCAAGAATAGCACGAAAGCCAGGATTTAACTCAGGACTTATTACTTCTTTTAAGTCTTGTCCGGCACAAAATGCTTTTCCGTTTCCAGTAATAACAATGGCACGAACGCCTGTATTTGTTGAGAAATCGTCGAGCGTTTGTTGTAAAAGCAAAGCCATCTCGCGGTTAAAACTGTTAAATGCATCAGGACGATTTAGGTTGATGAACCCAATGTTATTTTCGATTTTGGAAAGTATGGTGGACATAAGTTATTGAAATCTATAGAAATGAATTTTTTGAGTTGAGAATTTTAATTTGACGAATTTAATCTGAAAAAATGAAATCAAAACAGGATTCCAAATTTCAATTCTTATATACTTATTCACTAATATAAATCAAATCATACAATTTACCATGCTCTATTTTATTTGTTTGTGATGCTTCAAATTATTAATTTAGCAAGAAAAAACATGAATACAAGACTTTTCATTCTTTTATTGCCAGTATATCTATTCTCAGGATTTACTATTCCATCATTTAATTCCGATCCACAAGAAGAAATTTGGTATTTGTGTACCAATTGTTGCAAAACAAAAAAAGCCTCAAGTGCTCCTTGGGAAAATGGTTGTCGTCAAAGCAGCGCAGGAATGCATAACTACCAATTTTGTGGTAAAGCGGGTGATTATAATTATACATGCAGGAATTGCGATGCCGAAGTGTATTTAAAAGGTTCCACTCCTTCTGCAAGTAAATGTTGTGAAACTGGAGGTACTCATACATGGTATCACAGGTAGTTCTTATTTTGAGATTCTGTCCATGGTTTAATTGTTTTTTGAAATATTCTTGATGTTCAATAATTGAATTTCATTTTCAATATTATTTAAAAGCAAGAAAAAATAAAATGGTGTAAATTAAAATTGGAAGAGAAACACAA